>JANPHO010000801.1:0-9964 GCA_031424515.1 Saprospiraceae bacterium | reverse complement strand
AATTGCTGTCCAAACTTCAAATAAAGCGGTGCTTGTACAAAATTAACATGGCGGATATAGCGATAAATGTATTTAAAAATGTCAGAATCTTGCGTCAAAAAGCCGCTTATACTGAGGGGTATCGTTTCTGGATTCAGTTTGAATTGTTCATACACGAGCATCAGATAATACACCAAATCTTGGGTAAATTGAAATGAATACGAGTTGGCAAAAACCAAATCTTTTCCATCAAAAAAGAAAATCTGAACTTGTCCATCGCGAATGTTCGCAAATACTTGGTGCCCATGACGCAACTCAGCCACTTTTTGAAAACCCTCAATCAAGGCAGTACTCACATGGTGAACAGTTGTATTCTGCGGAAAAATAGTTTGGATGAAATTGGTGAGCGTCAAATCGCACATGAATACGTTTTTGAAACTCTGATTTTTGAAATCATCTTTCATCAATGTATCATTATTTCCGATGGTGGTCAAACTCCTTAAATAGGTATTGTTTTCCTTCTCGTTGTAAAATTTAGAAGGAATCAAAGTGAAATGAGGTGACGTAATGACTATTTTAGTGGAACGATAAGGTTGTTTTAAATGGTTATCGTCAAAAAAAATGGCTTTTAAACTTTCAATGGGAGATTTTTCCTTTTTATGGTCGAAATGAAAGCTTTTGAGCGCTAAAATATTCAACTGACCATCGTTAACCATATAGTAGATACTATCTGACCCGATAAGCAAACTCAACTCATAAGACTGCGTAGATTGAGATGAAAATGAATATTCTACTATTTCTTGATTAATTCGACTCACTTACAATTAGATGTTAGTCCCGAGTACTCGGGATAGATGTTGGATGTTAGATAGTTTTGTAAAGTAAGTGCAAAGTTATTCAATTTTAATGATTTACTGAATACAACAGCCATAAAGTCAGATTTCAATAAAAAAAATAGTGTTAAGCTGGCTCAACACTATTTTTTTATTGAAAGAGTATGTAAAATATGAATCGAAACTGACCACTGTCAACTGATTTCTGACAACTTCGTTTTATCCAATCAAGCATTTGCCATCGTATTTAGCACCTTCTTCTACATGGAGCTTTTTAGCTTTAATATCGCCTTTTATGAAAGAAGATTCCAGTAAATGAAGCGTATTGGTGACATTCACCGTGCCTTGAACTTTACCTTTTATGGTGGATTCACCCGCATAAATATTGCCCTCAATCAAACCCTCAGCGTCCATGACCAATTTCTTTTGGCAATGTACTTCTCCTTTTATGACACCATCAATGCGGATATTTTCGGAAGTCGTAATTTTTCCTTCTATCACAGTTCCTTTGGCAATCACGCACGTTAATCCTGATTCTGGAGCTGAAAGAGCGGCGGTAGCGTTGGTGGAAGATTGTGTAGCTTTTTTATCTGAGTTAAATAATGCCATGAAGCGGGGATTTAAAATTTTATAAAGAATGTTTAAATTTAATAGTATCGTAAAGTTAGTTATTAAACTGAAATTTCAAAAAATAAATATGATTTAATTAGATTTTAAGTAGGTAAGCTTAAACATTCGACAATTCTCAAGTTTGCCCCCATACCCCCAAAGGCAGGGATGATTGGTTCTAATACCAATATTTTAATGTTCGATCCCGCTGGGGTCGTCAGAGCTTATTTCAATGATTTCTACAAATATGTGAGTCCTCTGGACTCATTATCGCATCTAATATTGAGTCCAGAGGACTCAAATATTTGTAGAATATTCAAGATTGAGGTATCTAGCGAGTCCAGCGGACTCGTACATAAACTCTAAATATTAGAACCAATCAACCCTGCCCCAAAGGGGATTAAATTGTAAAAAAGGCTATTTTTTACTTTTTTTGAGGTGTAATCCCCCTTTGGGGGTATGGGGGCAAACTTGAGAATTGTCGAATATTTAAGTCAATATACTTATCCTATGAATCAGGCCTAAAAATTTATCTGAATTTATCATTTTGACAGAAAATATATTAAAATTCCAACTAAAATCACCAATATCAGAAATCCTCCTAATATCATGGATGCTTTACTCGCTGCCTCAGAGTTTGAAATAGTATCATTATTTTCATCTTCATTTTCCTCATCTTCCACCTTTTTAGTGTTTAAATTCTTCAAATCATCACATAAAGAAAGCAGGGTGAAATTAATCCGATTCAACTCTGTGGGTGCTTCTTGTAGCCCCAAACGCATTTTTTGCTGCACATCTTTAAACTGAGCTTCTAATAAATAGCTTTGATTCAGAAGGGCTTCATCCTTATTTTTAAGAAATTTTTGCATCAAATTGAGAGCATCCAATGTTTTACCATCTGCAATCAATTGTTTTATCTTATCCGAAATGTCCATTATGTTTGTCCTTTAAATTAAATTTGCGCCAAAATAGAATTACACTCACAAAAGTAGGGTAATAAATGTTGAAAAACATTTATAAAAGAATGAAAACGGGGAAATTATTTAATTGTGAAACACCATCTAAAATAGAACTAAATTGAAAATTTTAAATAAAAACGTAGAAAATATAACCCTTTTAGCCATTGAATCCTCTTGCGACGATACTTCGGCTTCTGTACTGAGGGGGGGAGAGGTATTGAGTAATTGTGTTGCCACCCAAGAAGTTCATCGTTTGTACGGCGGTGTTGTGCCCGAGGTGGCTTCTCGTCAGCACCAAATCAATATTGTTCCGATTGTTGAAACGGCGATTCAAAAAGCGGGAATTTTGAAAACGGATTTGGATGCCATTGCTTTCACGCGGGGACCGGGTTTGATAGGATCGCTATTGGTGGGCGTTTCATTTGCTAAAGGTTTAGCCCTTTCTTTGGATATTCCGATGATTGAAGTTCACCACATGCAAGCCCATGTTTTGGCGCATTTTGCCGAAGACCCGAAGCCCAATTTTCCTTTTTTATGCCTCACTGTTTCGGGTGGTCATACTCAAATTGTGAAAGTAAATGATTACTTGGACATGGAAATATTGGGCGAAACCACGGATGATGCAGCGGGCGAAGCTTTTGATAAAACGGGTAAAATACTCGGTTTGGATTATCCAGCGGGACCCATTATTGATAAATTGGCTCGATTGGGCAAACCTGTTTTTGAATTTCCAGAACCACAAATACCTGAATTAAATTTCAGTTTCAGTGGTTTAAAAACCTCTATTTTATACTTTTTACAAAAGAAAACCAAGGAAAATCCCGATTTTATCAAGGAAAACCTCAATGATATATGTGCTTCAGTACAAAGCCGAATCATCAGTATTTTAATGAATAAATTGAAAAAAGCGGCTCTCCAAACGGGTATTCGTGAAGTAGCCATTGCGGGCGGTGTTTCGGCTAATTCGGGACTTCGAGAAGCCCTTGAAAAAGCGGGCGATACTGAGGGGTGGGTTACATACATCCCTAAATTTCAATATTGCACAGATAATGCGGGCATGATTGCCGTTACCGCCTACCAAAAGTATTTGAAAGGGCAATTTGTGGATCATACTATTGCGCCTACGCCGAGGATGGATATGTAGAATATTAACATGGTTTAAGTTTTAAACCACTACTGTCGGAAAGCTTTCAAAAGCGTTTTTTTTTTCAATAAACTATCATTGTTAAAGCAGCTTTAAATATAAATTTTAGTAATATCAAACTCTAATTGAATACTTAAGCCTTGAATTTACTGAATCGGGTATCCTGTTTGAGGAAAATACAAAAAATTAAACAACCATTTTTTTATAAATACCAGTAAAAAATGTATGTTTTGTCTTTTGTATCACTTTATAACTATTTGATAGAACGATATATTACCACGTTTTATCATAAAAAATAGATAAATTTTTGCTTTTGAAAGCTTTCCGACAGTAGTGGTTTTAAACTTGAACCATGTTAATAGATATGGCTTAAATAGAAAGTAGTAGAAATATTGAAAACCCATAGATAGGGGAATGTTTAGCAGCTCACAGGCTTCGTTCAACATAATCTTGTCGTGGGCTATTCGCGCCTCTACAGGCTTAGGTGTTAGCTGCTGGTTTTTTAGTATTGATATTCATTCTTCTAATTGTTCAGGGTTAAATGGAGTCAAAAAATACTGTGTTTCACCAATTTCAGAAAGTATTGTATCTAAAAGTTCCTTTAACCAAACAATATCCGTCTCTATGTTTGGGTCTATATTTACGTCAAGAAGCATGATTAAGCTACGCTCACTCTGACTATGTGGATACATGATATCGATGAATTCATTGTCCAACCTTTCAAAAGTTTTTTGAGGATCGGACAAATTTTTGATTTCGATATATTTATTTAAATTTTCGATTTTTTTTATCTGCACTTGTCGGTTCGTTTTGTTGGTGTGATAAAAATCAAGGATTGAAAATAATACTTTTTTTTTCGCTTTTGTCTATACCAAAAGTGAACGTCCTATGATGATACACCACGGTATTAAAGGTCTTAGCTATCTGTCCGCAAACATTCGCTACCATATTGTCAACCCAAAGATTATCTTGAACTAATGGATGGTCTTTATGAAGACCTAATACAATTCCAAAATTACAGACTTCAGGTGTCGTATCGTCCCACTCTTGTAATGTTCCTTCTTCGTATGGTTTTGATATATTATAATTAATTCCGTCATGGTCTATTGCAAGCCATTCAGTTTCATTTTCATGATCGTGTTTCATTATCGGAAGAGTCAATGTTTTCTGAAATTTTTCTCCAAAGGTCAGCAAGTCGAGGTCGCTTTTTAAGCAAATGTGTTCAAGTCTTTGTATTGCCTCAATATCCATTGGTTGTCTGTTTAAACTTGCCGCTAATTCTTAAAATATACGAAACTTTCTCCACCCGTAGCTTCGCAATAAAAGCAAAAATAAATTGTATTTGCGATAGTTTCAACTTTCTCAAGATGAATTTAGAAACCCATATCATCCAATAGGTTTTAATTTTGCTCAATTCGCTTGTAAGTAACATAATGGTTGTTTTAATTATGCCTAATTTTTACTTAAAAATAACTTAAATCCTGTCTAGATGAACTTAAAGTCTGTATGGATTTATTGACTCACACTTTCAGTATTTCTAAATACTCACTATTTTTTTTAACTTTATGGCTCTTTTTAAATTCATTTTAAAGATGAAAAACTGAACTATGCGCCATTTATTCCTTCTTTTTACCATCGTTTTCCTATTTACCCAATGTAAAAATGAAGATGCTGTCAAATCCAATAAAAAGGTATTTCACTACAATCAACAGAATCCCATCACTTCGCTTGACCCTGCTTTTGCGAAAAATCAAGCCATTATGTGGGCGGTGGATCATATGTACAATGGCTTGGTGTATCTCGATGATTCATTGAATATTATCCCGTGTTTGGCAAAGCGTTTTGAGATTTCAAAGGATGGTTTGGATTATACTTTTTACTTACATAATAATGTATTTTTTCACGATAATGCTTGTTTTAAGGACGGAAAAGGGCGTAAAATGGTGGCTTCTGATGTGGTGTATAGTTTTCATCGCCTCATTGATACTACCGTTAATTCGTCGGGTTCATGGATTTTTAAAGACCGTATTCGCTTGGGAAATCCCTTTGAAGCCAAGGACGATACTACTTTTATACTGCATTTAGCGAAGCCATTTCGACCCATGCTGAATATCCTAACGATGCAATATTGTTGCATTGTGCCTCAAGAAGCTGTGGATTTTTATAAAAAAGATTTCCGAAAAAATCCAGTCGGTACAGGGGCTTTTGTCTTTAAAAAATGGCTTGAAAATCAAGGTTTATTCTTAATTAAAAATGAAAATTACTGGGAAAAAGATGAAAACGGGGTAAAATTACCCTATTTGGATGGCGTGCGCGTCAGTTTTATGACCGATAGAAAAACGGCTTATTTGGAAATGATGCGGGGAAAATTGGATTATATGGTAGGCATTGAATCCAGTGTGGTCAACGAATTATTGACCCAAGAAGGGGAGTTGCAACCCAAGCAAATGGGTAAATTGCAGCTGATAAAAACGCCTTATTTAAATACAGAATATTTGGGTTTTAATATGGATTTTAGCAATCGAAAAACCGACCCCCTCAGTATAAAGAAGGTTCGACAAGCTCTCAACTATGGTTTTGATAGAGAATTGATGCTCCGAACTCTGCGCAATTCAATGGGAAAACCAGCCAATTCGGGTTTTGCTCCCCGTGGTTTACCGTCTTTTGATGACAGTGTTATTGGCTTTAAATATGACCCAGAGAAAGCCCGACAATTGCTTGCCGAAGCAGGGTTCCCCAACGGAAAAGGCTTGCCGACCATAAAACTGACCTTGAATAAAGATTACTTGGATTTATGCACGTTCATCGCCCGCCAATGGGAGGAATTGGGCGTAAAAACCAATATAGATGTCATGGAAACCGCCACCATGCGAGAAATGATGGTAAAAGGAACAACCCCATTTTTCCGAGGTTCATGGATTGCCGATTATCCCGATGCTGAATCGTACTACACATTTTTTTACTCCAAAAACCCCGCGCCACCGAATTACACCCGTTTTAAAAATACAGAATTTGATGAAATTTATGAGGCATCATTGAGTGAAAATGATGACACCAAACGCTATGCTCTATATCATCAATTGGATAAAATATTGATTGAAGAAGCTCCCATAATTTTGCTTTTTTACGATGAAAGTAGCCGTTTTGCAAGGGTTGGCATTGATAATTTAAGCCGAAATGCGATGAATTTATTGCCTTTGAAGAAGGTGGGGAAGAGGTGATGGCGATGTTGAGAAACAATGTAAAATAGGAGTATTGCTAATTACTAATTTTGTATTTCAAAAAAAAATGAAATAGAATATAAGCACTAATCACACCCACGAACGAAGCTAGAATATCCAACAAATCAAAAACTCTATGAGGTTGATATTTGTCAACTATTTCATTCAAAATCATTGCTAAAAGTGTAATGAAGCTAGCCCAATTGAAGTGTGAAACAGGATTTTTTGAATTAATGCGATTTGCTAAATAAACTAAAGGCATTGCAAAAGATAAACCGAAATTAGGCATAAAACCTAACCAATAGAGTATATTTTGATTGTCTTCAAAATCCGAACGCAAGCCTCTTGAAAAATAAATCAGGAAACCGAGAACTATAAAAAAGCTCAATAATTTACGGGAATTGCTCATAATGGCATATTTTTAAGTAAGAAGATTTTAAAAATAGTACCCAAATATCCAATAAATCGTCTTAATTTTAAGAGTTGAATTTAAGAACAGTTAAAAAAAAGTATGAAAAACAGCATTTTAGTATTATTGATTTTAGTATTTGTGGCAGCGTGTAATAAAAAAGTAGTTGAAAAAGTGGTTCAAACGCCCATTGAAAAACCCGTTGAAAAGCCGATAGTTGCGGAGGTAAAACCTTCCGTAGAAATTACGCCCAAAGTGGAAATTAAATTGAACATCCCCGAAGGCATTGATTCCAATTTATTGGTGAGTTTGCAGCGGACTTCCTGCTTTGGTAAGTGTCCTGCTTTTAAAATCGAACTTTTCAATGATGGGAAAGTGCTCTATAATGGCATCGCCTTTTCAAAAAGGAACAATAAATACGAAGCTTTTGCGGAAAAAAGCATGATTTCTGAAATTCAACAAAAAGCTTTAGCCATCAAATTTTTTGAATTTTCGGATAAATATCCCAAAGGAGATATTGAAATCACGGATTTATCAAGCACAATTTCATATATCAGAATTGACGATACGGGTAAAATTATCTTCAATAACTACGATGCACCCAAAGAGTTGATTGATTTTCAACGTTGGCTTGAAAAAACCTTGGATGCTTTGGATTGGAAAGAAATTAAGTGATAATTTCTTACTTAGCTAATCGGAGCGTAAGCGACTAATCAAGCAACTACCTTTTTTCTTTAAATCATCTCAATCATACTCCCGCGTTCTACGTCGAAAGTAACTTGAATGTATCGTTCAATCTCCTGTTGCATATCCTCCACGTGCGAAATGACGCCCACAATGCGGTTTTCTTTGCGCAATGCTTTGAGCGTTTCAAAGACAATATTTAAGGAATCTCTATCCAAAGCACCAAATCCTTCATCGAGGAAAAAGAAATTTTGCTTCGATTTCATCAAGGGTTGAATACTGTCCGCAAGAGCAATCGCTAAGGACAAAGCTGCTTGAAAAACTTGACCACCCGACAAAGTTCTCACGCTCCGCGTTTGTCCATTATTGAGCATATCTCGGATTTGAAAATCATTTTTATCGGTCACTTCGAGCCGTAATTGTTGCTGCGTTAATTTCTGAAAACGCTCATTGGCAGCCCGACATAAGTTCTGTAAATACATCGAAGAGACGTATTCCACGAAGCCATTAGAGGTGAAAAGTGATTTTAAAGTCTTGATATTCGCAGCGCGTGCATCCAGTATTTTTAATTCTTTTTTCAGAATATCGTGTTCTTTTAGTTGACTTAAAAGCGTTTTAATGGCGACTTCAAGACGCGTACAGTTTTCTTTTTGTTCTTCTATTTCTTTCTTAAATTTATGATTTTCAACGATTAACGCATCGTGATTATCTTTACTGTAATTTTTTTCTTTCAAATCACCGAAAAGAACCGAGTAATTTTTATCCGCCGCATAACGTTTTTCTTTGAATTCAGATAGGCGTTTTTGTTCGTTTTCAATATTAATATTTAACGTTAAAATAGCCTTAATTTCAGTCGTTTCTGAAAATATAGACGAATCCCTAAGCTGCGTTTCAATCTGTTCCACCACGGATTTTAAATCGAATTTTAAGGTTTCCAAATTCTTCTCAGCTTCCAAGATACCCCCCCTCAGTATGCCGACCTGTTCCGATAAATTGCGCTGTTTTAAATCCGTTTCAGCGTATATTTTTTCGATATTTTCAATGGTAGAAAGCAGATTTTGTTGCTGTTTTTGCAATTCAGCATTTTCTTTCAGAAGTGCTTGCTCCAAATCAAGTGTTTTTATCTGTTTTTCTTCATTAAAAATTTGCCCCTCAAGGGTCGCTAACTCCGTATTTAAAATGGATAAACGTTCTTGGTATTTTTCGAGTAAAGAGGTTTCATCTTCCACTTTTTTATTGATGTAAAACAGCCTTTCTTCCAGTTCGTCAATCAATTTTTTATGCTGAGTTGCGGTATTAAAAGCGTCTGTGATGGTGCTTTCATTCTCAGAAGAATATTTTTTCCAAATGAAATGAGCTTGATGTTTTTTAATAAAATCTAAGGTTTGATTGATTTCATTCTTTTTATTCTGGCGGTCAAAAATTAATTTATTATGATTAATAATATTCGTATCTAATTGAATAACAATATTATTCAAGGAAGTCCACTTACTTTCCAACTTTTCTACTTCAATCTGTAAAATAATAATCGCTTTTTTAATATCTGTAGCATTCAATACTGAGGGGTGATGGATTGAACCACATAACGGGCAAGGTTCGCCATCATTAAGCGATGCTGCGAGGTCTTCCACGCGCGCCATGGCATGGTCATGTTGTAGTTGTTTTTCCTTAACTTTTTTAAGATTCTGCGTTTCTTCAACCGCTTTTTTTAAAACGGCAATCACTTCTGAAATAGCCGAATCAGATTTTAAATGAATATCAAAAAGGGGTAAATCTCGGGCAATCAAAACTTGTTTACTTTTATCAATAGCATCTATTTTTTCACCCAACTCAGTGTTCTCAAATTCCAGTTTTTGGTGGTCACGTTGCAGGTTTTTTAAAGCCGAAAACCAATCTTTTATGGCGTTTAATTCTATGAAATCGGGTTGTTGAGTTCTTAGGTTTTTACGTTCCGTTTCAAAGGTGTTTTTATTGTTTTTTAGATTTTCAATGAGTTCTTTTTTTTCATTAAAAAGGGTATTTCCTTTATTAATACTCTCTTTTTTAAGGTTAATATCCTCCCTCAGTATTTTAATTTTTAGGATACTTTCTAAGTCTTCAAACTCATTTTTAAGGGCATCTTTTTT
>JANPHO010000800.1:0-3966 GCA_031424515.1 Saprospiraceae bacterium | reverse complement strand
TTTTTGGAATACAGATAGTGAAAAAAAGATAATAATTGATGATTTGAAAGTGGAATTATTCAATTAAAACGTAGAAATACAGTCACGCTGGAGCGTGATGACGACTGAATCGTCAAGGTATGTAAAGAGGAATGATACCTCCTGAAATCAAAAACTCTACCACAATGTGGTAGAGCTTCCAACTAAAAGCATGAAAAATTTACTAACGAACAGTTAGGAAAAGGCTCAAGTGATTGAGCTTTATTTTGAATTGTGCTTACTTGTTTGATGTAAAAACCAACGTTGAGTCAGTTTTTAGAAATCTTAAATTGATTGGAATTACTGACTTTTAGTTCATAGCACTGAAACACTATGATTAATGAAATGGAATTCAAGCAGTTGCTTAGGAAAATAAGGACAAAGTTTTCAAGGTTAATTTATTTTTTTATTGTGAATTTATTTTTCGTTGCACAAATATAATACTAATTTCCAAATTTGTAACCTTTGTTTACTATTTTTATTGTTTCACATACATTTTGCCTTAATAAGTATAGGGAATACATTTAAAAAGGTATGAAATGTAGTGTGTTTAGAGCTGAATTTGAGCTCAGTGGCGGTGAGAATTATGGGCAGAATTCACTTTTTTGAGGGCATCCATGTCCCATTTCCTAATAAAAGTCAATGGTTTTGAGATTTTGTAATGGTCTTTTTCAGTGTTTTCGGAATGCGAAATGGTGATAGACGTTTCGGCATGGACGCAACTTGCTTCTGAACAGTTGTGCTCAATAATTTCAATCTCATCGGTATTTTTTAATTGAAATTTGGCGCTAATCCATTGCTTGAGAAGGCTTTTAATTTGATTGTTTTCGGGGTCGAGCGGGTTTTTGAATCTATTCATATTCCTGAATTTTGAACTGTTCAACCGTGCACACACGCACGGTTGAACAGATATCAATTACTAAAGTTGTATAATTTCCACAATTTCTAAGCCGTAGCCGATGAGCCCAACGCGGCGTTTTTGACTGCGGGTGATGAGGCGGATTTTACAAACACCCAAGTCCCTTAAAATCTGAGCACCCACGCCATAATCCCTTTGATCCATTTCATACTGAGGGGTTGACTTACGTTCTTGCTGCGATTTATAAGCCTTTAATCTTTGCAACATAGAATAGCCTTTTTCGGCTTGGTGCATGTATAAAAATAGCCCTTTTTCTTCTTTTTGAATGATTTCAAAAGCTTTATGAAGGTCTGATTCGTGATTTTCAAACAAACTGCCTAAAATATCATTCGGCTCGGTGGAAGATTGAACCCTCACTGGAACGGAATCGCCCGCTTGCCAATCACCTTTTTTAATTGCCAAATGAATATCTCCTGTTGTCAATTGCTGATAGGCAAAAACTTCTAATTCACCATATTTTGAAGGTAATTTTACGTTCAATTCACGTTTTACAAGCCTTTCAGTGCGCATCCGATATGCCACTAAATCATCAATACTGACGATTTTGACATCGTGCTTTTTAGCTATTTGTACGAGCTGGGGAAGGCGTGCCATTGTCCCATCTTCATTCAGAATTTCAACTAAAACGCCCGCTGGATAAAGCCCCGCAAGGCGCGCCAAATCTATTGCTGCCTCGGTGTGTCCTGTCCTACGCAAAACGCCGCCAGCCTTGGCACGAAGAGGAAATATATGCCCCGGGCGCGCATAATCGCTTCCTTTAGCATCGGGATTGGTAATCCAACGAATACCCGTTGCTCTATCGTAAGCGGAAATACCCGTTGAGCAGCCTTGACCCAATAAATCGATTGAAACCGTAAACGCCGTTTCGTGAAGTGCCGTGTTCTCGGGAACCATTGGCTTGAGTTCGAGTTCTTCGGCTCTTTTTTCTTCAATCGGTGTGCAAATCAAACCTCGACCATGCGTAGCCATAAAATTGACCATTTCGGGGGTAATAAGCTCAGCCGCACAGATAAAATCGCCTTCATTTTCGCGGTCTTCATCATCGACGACGATGATGATTTTACCCAGACGAATGTCCGCGATGGCTTCTTCGATAGTATTGAGATGAAATTCTTTGTCAGTAGTGGGCATAGAAAGCGCTTCTTCTAAAATCATTTTTTAATATTTTTTAAAATTGCTGTACAGTTTTATTTGATTACTATTAAAACAAAAGATAGCTTAATTTAGTTGATTCACTACCGTTTTACTTTCCAAAACGGCATTTAAAATAAGAGTAGAGGATTTCCATGAATACTTTTTTTCTACGAATAAACGCCCGTTTTTACTCATTTTATCTCTAAAATCAGGGTTTTTTAATAGAAATACTATTTTTTGAGCAAATTCTTCTTTGGTATTGGCTATCGAAATTTCGGAATCAGGCGTTGCTAAAATGGCACTGTTTACCAATTGAGTCGTCACGCAAGGAATCTCCATTGACATCGCTTCCAATATTTTATTTTGTTGACCGCTGCCGTGAAAAAGGGGGGCAACTAATAATTGAGTCGCTTCGTAAGATTCGCGAATATCTTCGACCCAACCCTTAACGGTTATGTGGGGACCTGCCAAATCCCAAACTTCAGAAGTCGGGCGAGCACCAGCGATTAAAATTTTAATGTTCGGAAAATCGTTCAGTATTAAAGGCAAAATACGGTGTACCAAATATTTGGCGGCTTCAACATTAGGATAATAGCCTAAATTTCCAATAAAAGCGACGTTGTACTGAGGGGATGGTTCTACAATTGTATTTTCTTCTTTTTTAAAAAAATCCAAGTCAACACCATTAGGTATTATATGAATTTCGTTTTTTTGATTTATAAGTAGAGCCTCTCTATCTTGCTCTGAAATAATAGTTAAATTGTCGAAATTTCTTCCAATTTGAGCTTCATATTTTGCCATTTTATGCGCCTCAATTCGCCAAAACCAACGCGTGAGCCAGTTGGAACTGTCAGCTCGACGTTCAGCACCAAGGGAAAATGCATCCATATAATCCAGCGTTTTGGGAATATTAATGTCTCGCACATACTCCGCCATGCGCGCCAATTGGGTATAAATATGGTCAGGTTGCTCGGTTTTTATAATATCCGCAATTTGCTTTTTTGCATTTTTATCATAAAAGTAAGACACCTGAAAGGGGAGAGCAATGCCTTTTAAAGTATTAAATATGGTATTTTTTACAACGGTGGATTTCGATAACGGAATGATGTGAATATTGGTGCAAAACGGCTTAACCTCTTGATAATCAATATCTTGTACCTCATCTTCTGCAAGTGTACATAACACTATTTCATGATGGCTTGATAGCTCACGGATTTGATGAAAAATGCGGAGTTTATCTCCTTTTTCAAGTGGATAAGGAAAGCGTGATGTTAATACAAGTAATTTCACTCCCAATAAATCTCAGTTAGTTTCCGCAAAGGTAGTTATTTTTATCAAGTTTTGAGTTTTGAGTTTCGGGTTTTGAGTAAAACACTCAAAACTCAAAACTTTCAAGGATAAGCTATAAAATAATAGTTTTTGGATTGGTAAAATTGCTCTTCAAAGGCTTGCATACTGAGGGGGGGCTGTTGGTCAAGCCATGATTTCATCAAGGAGATTTTCATGCCGCATTTTTCAAAAAAATCGAAAATCTGCTTGGGGCTTGTGCCATAAACATCTGAGCCACCCAAACCATGCTCAAACACGACGATGGGTTTGCACCTTTTTATGGTTTTTTCTGCTCCTTTTAAAACGAGCATTTCGGCGCCTTCTACATCAATTTTAATGAAATCAATGTGAATATCGGCAGGTAAGATATGGTCGAGCAAGTCAGTTTGAACAGTAATTAAGGTATCTTCTTCATCGGGTCGGTCGTATTTTCTTCTCAATAAACCACTGTAAGACGGATTGGTGATGACATAATTAAAAGACGTTTCACCTTTTTCATAGCTTAAAGCCGTATCGTAAAAATGGCAATTTTTAGGGTATTTACTATTTAAAAGTCCTTGAAAAAG
>JANPHO010000799.1:0-5941 GCA_031424515.1 Saprospiraceae bacterium | reverse complement strand
TGTGCAATATCCACGATGCGTCCCGATAAAAAAGGGAAAATCATAAACGTGCTCGTTGATAAAAACAACAAAACCATGCCTACCCAAAACGACCATCGGTAAGGTTTTACGAATTGAAAAATCTCTAAAGATGCTTTTATTGTCTCTCTTGTTAATTTGGGTTTGGGCGTTTCGTCGTTATCGTCCCAGCGTCTTCTTGCCATAAAATTTATATTGATTGATTATTGTAATGATTGAAATGCAAATTTAGGCATAATTGTTCAATTCGAGCCTTTCACCTGCATAGACGTTTTAAATTTAAAAATATTTCAGATTCTATAACCCCCTCAGTAAATTTAAGTTTAGATGTCAATTTTGAAATTTGAAACCTGCCTGTCGGCAGTCAGGTCTGAAATAGTGAAATAAAATTGTTAAACATATAGAAATCTATATATTTTCCTTTATTTTTGGGCGACATTAAAAATTTCAATTTATTGTAGAATAGTAAAAGCCAAATTATGAAGAAAATACTTGTAGCCAATCGAGGAGAAATTGCCATTCGGGTTATGAAAACCGCCAGACGCATGGGCATCCAAACCGTAGCGGTATATTCAGAAGCCGACAGAAACGCACCTCACGTCCGCTTTGCCGATGAAGCCATTTTATTGGGTCCCGCACCATCTAACCAATCCTATCTTTTAGGAGATAAAATCATCAAATTAGCCAAGGAAATTGGCGTGGATGGTATTCACCCAGGTTATGGTTTTTTAAGTGAAAATGCGGGTTTTTCAAAGGCTGTGCAAGCCGCAGGCATGACTTTTATAGGGCCCAGTGCCTATTCCATTGAAATAATGGGCTCAAAATTGGGTGCAAAAGAAGCCGTTAAAAAGTATAATATCCCTATGGTACCTGGTACTGAGGGGGCTATTTCAGATGTGACCGAAGCCAAAGCAATTGCCCTACAAATCGGTTATCCCATTTTGATAAAAGCTTCTGCGGGAGGTGGTGGAAAAGGGATGCGCATCGTTGAAAACGAAGCTGAATTTGATGAGCAAATGAACCGTGCCGTCAGTGAAGCCATTTCAGCTTTCGGAGATGGGTCAGTTTTTATTGAAAAGTACGTCGGCTCACCTCGACACATTGAAATTCAAGTTTTATCGGATAATTTTGGCAATACGGTTTATCTTTTTGAAAGAGAATGTAGTATTCAACGCCGCCATCAAAAATTAGTGGAAGAAGCCCCTTCAAGTTGTTTGACACCTGAAATTCGTCAAAAAATGGGTGAAGATGCTGTAAAAGTAGCCAATGCTTGTAATTATTCAGGTGCGGGGACAGTTGAGTTTTTAGTAGATGAAAACTTGAATTACTACTTTTTAGAAATGAATACCCGTCTTCAAGTAGAGCATCCCGTGTCGGAATGGATTACTGGTTTGGATTTGGTGGAGCAACAAATTAGAGTTGCAAGGGGTGAAAAGTTGGCTTTTACGCAAGATGATTTAAAAATAAATGGTCATTCCATGGAGCTTCGCGTCTGTGCTGAAGACCCAACGAATAATTTTTTACCGAGTGTGGGTTTATTGAGCCGGTATCGTCCCCCCCTCAGTATGGAGCACGTCAGAGTTGATGATGGCTACGAGGAAGGCATGGAAATCCCCATTTTTTATGACCCTTTAATTGCAAAACTTATCACATGGGGCAGCACAAGGGATGAAGCTATTCGCCGATTGATAGATGCCATTGATAACTTTGAAATTGAAGGCGTTGCGACTACTCTCCCATTCGGAAAGTTTGTTTTACAGCATGAAGCATTCACTTCTGGCAAATTTGATACGCATTTTGTGAATCACTATTTCACGCCCGATAAATTACAAAATAATGATGAAGCTGAGATAGCAGCCGTTTTAGCATTAAAAATGTATTTAAAACAAAAAGCTCAACTCACTACCCCTCAGTATTCAAGCGATGATTGGTATTCTAAACGGTGATTTTTATTTTTGGTATTTCATATTTCATAGGGTTTCGCCCTATGCTGATATATTTCGCCCCTTCAGGGCTTTATGTAATCAATAGAATTAGCCCTGAAAGGGCGAAATACGTTAGCATAGGGCGAAACCCTATGAAATATGAAATTTAAACATAAAATCAATTCATCTTAACATCATTCGGATTATCTGGTATTACCGTTTCTGCACTAGGGTCTGCAGGCTTGTTCGTATTCGCTGCCACAATTGGCGCGCCTTGTGGAACAGTTGAATTGCCTTCTTCATCAATCCTAAGAAGGTTGAGAAAATAGCGTTCAGAAAACCCACACAAGAAGGCAATTAACACATATGCCCCTGCGTTTTTGATTTCAACTCCCGAAATAATATCCCACGTCAAAAGCATCGAAACCATCATAGCGAATATGGCTCCCACTATCAAGCGCAACCTGAATTGCATCACATTTTCCTTAAATTCGCCAATCGTTATTTTTGAGCGGCGCATTTGTAAAAGGCCACTTAAAAAAGCACCTACCGCACCAATTAAAGCAATAATAGGTATAACCAGCCATTGTCTTCCAGCTTTCACCACATAATCTCCAATAGCTGAGCCATCAAAAATCCCTTCTTTACTTTTCGTGACAAATGGAATACCAATAAGCATCACAATTGTGACCACTAAACCCCATTTTGTGAGCATTTCGAGCCTTTCAATCTGTAACCCGTTATTGACTTGTGTAATCTGATTGCTATCATTGGTGGCTTGTTTAACTCTATCCAAAGCCGCACGATAGCCACCAAGAGTCGCCCCTTCCCGAGTCGTTTCGGCAGCCAAGTAATCGCCCCAAGGATTACCCTCCGTTTTTAATTGAGCCGTTAAAGCCGCCATTTGAACATTAGCAACGTGCGGTGGGTATAACCAAACCATATATTGATCGGCCATATCCAAGAGGTTGCTCACGTCCAATGGGTCGCAATTATCCTTTTCTAAAGCCTCACGAGCGGATTCTAAAAATGAAATAATGCGGCGAGCGGTGACTTTATCAACAAATTTTGTGTTAAAATAATTATTAAAAACCGTCCTAAAATCACCTTCAAGACGGGTATAACGCCACCTCAAAGTATCCATTACATAGGAATCAAAGTTTTTATTGAGCATTTTACCATCCATTTTGGCTTTTGTAAACCATTTGGGCTGAGGCCAAGCGTCCTCCTTGAGCCACGGAGTTAAATCTTCAGATTGGATGTTTTCGGGAATGTTATCAGGGTCAATCCCGAACGCTCTTTGGGCGTCATCTGGTTCAGGTGTGGGTTTTTTCTTTGGTATTGACATAGGGTTTGTTTTTATTTAATTTTTAAAAAGGTGTAAATCGATAACTATATTTTAATTTCCAACCAAATTTAACAATTTTTAAAATATAATACCTAAAACACACCTTTTTTATTCATTCTCCAATAAATTTTATCATTTTCCCTTTCCACTGTGTATTTTTGACTTTTCTTCTTTTTAAAAAAAAGAAACACCGTAAAGAATATGAAAATACTCCATACAGCTGATTGGCATCTCGGAAAACGCCTTGAAAATTACAGCCGACATGAAGAGCAGAAAGTCGTTTTGAATGAAATTTGCGAAATCGCGGACACTGAAGAAGTGGATGTCGTCATCATTGCGGGCGATTTATTTGACGTTTTTAATCCGCCCAATGAAAGTATAGAATTATTTTATAAAATATGTAAACGATTGACCAATAATGGTTTACGCCCAGTCATCGCCATCGCTGGCAATCACGATTCACCTGAGCGTATAGAAGCACCTGACCCTTTGGCAAGGGAATGCGGTATTGTATTTGCGGGTTTTCCGAATTCGATTGTACCTACTTTTACGCTGCCTACGGGTCTTTCGGTGACTAAGTGTGATGAGGGATTTGTGGAGTTAAAATTGCCTCAATATGAGTATCCTTTGCGCATTATTCATACATCGTATGCCAATGAAACACGCTTAAAACAATACCTCGGCATAGAACATACGGACGAAACATTGCGTAAAGTTTTGTCAGAATCTTGGGAAAAAACGGCTGAAAAGTACTGTAACCTGCCTGCCGATAGGCAAGGTACTGAGGGGGTTAACATTGCCATCGCACACCTATTCGTGATGCGAAAAGGCGACACTCCACCCGAAGAACCCGATGAAGAAAAGCCGATTAATATCGGCGGTGCTTCGGCAATTTACAGCGAAAATTTTCCTAAAAATATCCAATACGTTGCCATGGGTCACTTGCATCGGCAGCAAGTTATTGACAGCAGACCTTGCCCAATTGTGTATTCGGGAAGTCCTTTGGCATACAGTTTTGCGGAAGAAAATCAAGATAAATATGTGATGTTGCTCTTTGCTCAACCAGCACAACCCGTTGATTTTCATAGAGTTAAGTTAAAAACGCCTAAAAAATTATTGCGTGAAAGGTTTGAATCCATTGATGCCGCAGTAAAGTGGCTTAATGAACATCAAGAGGATTTGGTGGAGATTACAATCGTTTCAGATTCGTACATCAAATCCGAAGACCGTCGCCGATTGCAAGAAGCCCATAAAGGCATAATTAATATAAAACCTGAAATTAAAAACACGGGAAACGGTGAAGAAAATACCACTAAAATCGATTTAGATAAACCCATAAATGACCTTTTTATTGATTATTTTAAATATAAGAAAGGTCAAGAACCGAATGAAGATTTGGTGAACATTTTTAAAGAATTACTATCATAACAGTTCTGTAAATCAATGGACAGTAATCAGAAATAACCGATAACCAATCCCGCTTCTTGGGATTTCACTTTGCTCAATAACCAACAACTAATAACCAATAACCAACAACCAATAGTGATACCTAAATATCTGAAAATCAAAGGTTTATACTCCTACCAAGAGGAAGCGGAGATTAATTTTGAACGACTTGAAGAAGCGCACATCTTTGGTATATTCGGTCGTGTGGGCAGTGGAAAATCATCAATTCTTGAAGCCATTACTTTTGCTTTGTACGGTGAAGTCTCGCGTATGAGTAGCCGTGACGGGCGCAATTATAATTTGATGAACCTCAAATCCAACCATTTAAGCATCGAATTTATATTTGAAGCTGGGTCGGATACTTATCGTGTGCTGGTGGACGCTGAACGGAATAAAAAGAATTTTGAAAAAGTTGAACGATACGATTTTCGATATTTTAAAAAGGAAAATGAAAAATGGAACCCCCTCAGTAATTTCGACCCAAAAGAGGTGATTGGGCTTGAAAAGTCGCATTTTACGAAGGCGGTTATCATTCCGCAAAATAAATTTCAAGATTTTTTGATGATGCAAGACGCAGAGCGCAATGCCATGATGAAAAGCCTTTTTAATCTTGAAAAATACGATTTAATGGATAAAGTAAAGGCTTTAGAATATGAAAACAATACTGAATTACTCTTAAAAAATCAAAGTTTTGAGCGAGTAAAAGATGTTTCAAAAGAGGCGATTGATGCTAAAAATACCGAGTTTTTGAATCTCCAAACCCTCATTCAAGAGCGTCAAGAAGCTTTGGTAAAAGGCTTGGCGAATGAAGTAGAAATGCAGGGTTTAAAAAAGCAATTTGAGCAATTAGAAACCTTGCGAAATGACGTCGAATTGCTTGAAAAACAGACCCCTCAGTATGAAGCACTTTCAAAGCAAATTGAGCAATATCAATATTGCCGTTTGAACTTTCAGAACCTATTTGAAAAGCAAGATACTGTTTCTAAAAAAATAGGGGAAACTGAAATTGATTTAAATAAAAACAAGAAACAACTCACTGATAATCAATTATTTTTAAATAATATAAATCAAGAATTTGAGAATATAAAAATTCAATTCAATAAAAAAGATGCTTTAAAAAATGAGTTAGAAGACCTTGAAAGTATCCTAAAAATCAAAATACTGAGGGGGGATATTTCTCTTAAAAAAGAGAGCATCCATAAAG
>JANPHO010000798.1:0-2452 GCA_031424515.1 Saprospiraceae bacterium | reverse complement strand
AGGCAGATTTTCCGATGTGGCAAGTGGCACGCTCGACTTCGGCTGCACCAACTTATTTCCCTCCCGCTAAAGCCAAGGCAAAGGATGATTTAGAATTTCACACAATCGACGGTGGGCTTTTTGCAAATAATCCAACCATGTGTGCGGTTATAGAAGCGATGAAAATATTTAGAGATGAAGAGAATAAATTGAGTCGTTTGGATAATCTATTCATCTTATCTATTGGTACAGGTGAAATTCGCAAAAAGTATGATTATGCCGAAGCTGTTAAATGGGGGATTTTACGTTGGATAGCTCCTATAATTGATATTATGATGACGGGGGTTTCAGAAACCGTTGATTATCAATTGCGCAAACTTTATAAAACACTTGAGCATCCTGATCAGTATTTCCGCATCATGCCCGAATTGGGTGATGCCAATCCTGAAATGGATGATACCACTGATAAAAACTTAGAAGCCCTTCGTCAAGCAGGCATTCAATGCGCTTACACAAATGATGATTGCTTAAGTCTTATTGCTGAAAAGTTGATATTGAATGCTTAAATATGTTTAAAAATGGTTCTGAGAGTCAGAATACTGAGGGGGTAGGTTTTAATTGAAAATGGATAATTGAAAATTGAATAAAAAATCCCGAATATCGTTTAGACGATGTTCGGGATTATATTTTATATAAATAGATTTGAAATTTCAATATGAACCATAAATACTGCACCATATTTTGAGTATTTTTCAGAGAAAGCCCCAAAGTCATAGCTCAATATGATATATTTTAACACTAAATATAGAATTAGTTAATCTAAAAATACGTATAAACTAATAAGCAATGAAACTACATTTTAGTATTTTATTTTTAATGGCATATTTAGGCTTATCCGCTCAAGAAATCAGGGATAAGGAGCGTTATAATTCTGTAGTTGTTGATTTCGTAAAAAGCGATCTATTTGTTTGTTTCCCATTGACAGTTCAAAGAAGTGATGGTACTATTTTTAGAGTTTTAACAAGTAATTTTGGTCTGTTTAGTTGCTATTATAATACAAATAACTATCCTCGTGAATTTGCTGATACAATCGGAGATATATTAAATTTTGAATTTGTAGGCTTCAAGTTAGAAAAATGTCCAAAGTTGGCAGATCATGCAATTGATAATTCTCTATATAAAAAACTAGGGAAACAAGGTATAAAAAAAGTACTGAAAAAATATTTTGATACCATTATTACCACGGAGAATAGAATTTTTTTTCAAATAAAAAAGAAATATCTTTCAGACAAGGTAAATTTGACAGTTTTATGTTTTATGTGTGATAATTATTATATCATAAGTGCTGATAATGATGGCTATTACGTAGCTCACCATCTCTAAAAAGTCATTTATAAAAAAATCCCGAATATTGTTCAATCGATATTCGGGATAGTATTTTGTATAAAATAGACGTCAAAACTTTCAATTATCCATTTTCAATTAATTTAAGCTTTTACGTACATCACCTCTTTCACTGCCTTAATAATTTTAGCAGGATTCGGCAAGTAGGCTTCAACCAAAGTCGCTGCATAAGGCATTGAAGCATCGGCACTGTTGACCCGAATAATAGGTGCATCCAGATGGTCAAATGCATAACGTTGAATTTCGTAAGCCACCTCGGCAGAAACGCCAAACATAGGCCAAGCTTCATCCACTATCACTAAACGGTTTGTTTTTTTCACTGACTCCACTATTGTAGCAGCATCTAATGGGCGAATAGAGCGCAAATCAATAATTTCCGCAGAAATACCTTCTTTTTCTAATTCCATAGCGGCATAACAAGCTTCAATCACCATTTTATTGTACGTCACGATGGTCACATCTGTACCCGCACGGCGAACAATTGCTTTACCGATTGGAACCGTGTATTCTTCATTTTCGGGAACTAAACCGAATGATTCATATGGCAATGGACGATCGTTTCCGAATTTATCTTTACCCAAAGTCCCCTTTGGATTAGGATAATTGTACATAATTTCGGATTCCATAACGCACACTGGGTCATTGTCACGAATAGCCGACTTCAATAAACCTTTAGCATCATAAGGGTCAACGATAGAAATTACCTTCAATCCTGGCACATTACCCATCCAACTTTCGAATGTCTGAGAGTGCTGTTGAGCCAATTGACCCGCTGAACCTGATGGACCACGGAACACAATAGGGCAAAGGAACTCTCCTGCCGATTGCGACATTGTTTTAGCCGCGTTGTTAACGATTTGGTCAAATGCTAAAATGGCAAAATTCCAAGTCATAAACTCTACCACTGGGCGCAAACCATTCATGGCAGCGCCTACGCCAATAGCCGTAAAACCTAATTCAGCAATGGGCGTATCAATAACACGACGTGCACCGAACTCATCCAGCAAGCCTTCACTCACTTTATAAGCACCATTATATTCTGCAACTTCTTCTCCTAAAAGGCATACAT
>JANPHO010000797.1:0-13059 GCA_031424515.1 Saprospiraceae bacterium | reverse complement strand
AACTGTTCTTTTGGTATGCCCCGACCTTTACTGAGGTATTTGGGCAGCCATGACATATAAAAATAAGCACCGTACAAAAGGCAGTAGTACATACCACATAAAGCCCATAAATTCGGATTTTTTACAATTGTTTTCCACGATAAAGAGCCGTGAGAAGCGGATTTTACGGAACGATTTTCTTCAATAAGTTTGACCTCAGCGGGGTCAATATTAGGCATATCACGCGGTTCATCTCGGAAAAAGTATGCCCAACCTATCGCCCAAACGATACCAATCGCGCCAAAAATGTAGAAAACTGCACGCCAATTGTAGGCACTTGCAATCGGTAAAATCAGCAAAGGAGCTAATGCCCCCCCCATGCGGCTACACATCCAAACAATAGACTGAGCTCGACCACGTTCACTTGTTGGAAACCATCGTGAAATAGCCACCGTGGCATTGGGATATGCCCCCGATTCGCCCGCTCCAAAGAGCAAACGAGTAATGAATAACATTAAAAAGGAGGTAGCAAAACCCGTTAATATTGTAAAAATTGACCACACAATGACTATCCGAATCAAGGTCTTTTTAGGTCCGAATTTATCGCCTAACCAACCTGTTGGGATGTCAAATGCACCATAAGCAAAGGTAAAAGCAAATAGAATCCAACCGAATTGCGTATCGGTTAATCCTAAATCTTTAGTTACAGCATCGCCAGTTATCGCCATTGACTGGCGGTCGAGATAAGTAATTATGGAAAAAATGCCGAGAATGGCAAGTACTTGGTAACGTTTATTCATTTTGTTTTGCTTTAAAAAAATATTGACTTTTATAAAGGATACCCCTCAGTATAAATGATGCTTTACGTGTTTTCTATACTATTTTCTTTATTAGCTTTTGATTTCAATCGAATAGTTAAAATAAGGCTTAAAAAAATGATAATTATGCCAATAAAACTTAAAAAAGTGTACGTTTCACCAAACCACAGATAGCCAATGATTATAGCATAAGCTGCTTCTAAATACTTAAATTGCGCTAAAAAATTGGCGTCGTCTTTTTCTTGAAAAGCCTTAGTCATGTAGATTTGAGCCACAAAACCTGAGAAGCCAACGCCGAGAAACACTAAACTATCATTCAAATCAGGCGTAACCCAATAAGGAATCATAAAAATTCCAGAAATTAAACTGGCAATAACCATAAAATAAAAAACCACTACGTAAGGGTGATCATCATCGCCAATTTGTCGAAGAATAATATACAACCAACCTCCAGAAATTGCCGAAATCAAACCAATACCCAAATCCGTCAAAGCTACCCGATTATCAAAGCCTTTTAAAAGCATGACTCCCGCGAATGCCATAAAAATATAGAGCCATTGAAGCGTTTTTATCTTTTCTTCTAACATCCAACCGGCCAGCAAAGCGGTAAAAACGGGTGATAAATATTTAATCGTTACAGAAGTTCCTAAAGGCATTCGTGGCAATATATAGAAAAAGGAAAACATAGAAATAGAGCCCATAATGCTGCGTACCAATATCAATTTCACATTTTTAATGGCAAAAGTGATGTGATTTTTAAGCATGAAAAACAAGCAGAAAATAGCTGTAATGAAAGAGCGAAAAAAAGTTTGTTCAATTGTCGGGATACGCCCTTGAGGTAGATATTTTATTAACCCTTGCATGGCAGTAAAACAAAAAGTGCTGATGAGCATAAACTTCATCCCCTCAGTAAAAACGGCTTTTTTCATACTATTTTATTTAAAAATGACAAGTCCGCGGGGCTAAAATCTTCTCCTTTCATAATTTTACCATCCGACCTAATAATGGGTTTGCCGTTTGTTCCTTTGCTCATATTGGAGCGATGCACTTCGTTTACAATTCTAATAAAATCAGGTTTCAAGCCGATAAAATACAAATAAGCTCCTAAACCGACCAATATTTGCTCTAAATTATCCTTTGTCCAATCTTTCTTAAAAGTTTCAGCCAGTTGTAAAAGTTGGTTGGGTGTGTTTTCTTTATCAGTATTGGCAATCATACCGTTGAATAACTGTTTGTTTTCAAAATCGGGATGATAACCCAACTCCAAAGCCGTTCCTAAAACGACATATAAAACATCGGTGGCTTCCTTTGCAATTTCTTCAATATTGCCCTTTTCATCCGCCTCCACAAGTTCTTTAATTTCTTCGTTTAAAAGTGTAATCCTCAACTCAATCCGTTCCTTTTTTACCATTTTAAGGCTGTTCAAAATGGGGATTTTATATTTTACGTGAAACGCTTTAACCAAATCTAACTCTAACATTTTACTTAAAATTTAGGCAAGATTAACTCCAATTCCCTTAATGAAATACAACACCTTCCATTATTTTTCTTACAGTTCGAATTGTACCTGCTTTTCTAACGTTAATCACATCCCCTTTTATTTCCATATCAATATTGACCTCTATCACACCCGAGGGATGCTCAATAATAATCATTTCGACTGGTTTTCCGTTGGTTATACCCACATCAGATGCTACTGACCCCTTAATTTTCAAAGCCGTTCCGATGCAAATCGCCCCAGTGACAGCGTGGGCAGGATGCAAAGTATGAGGCGTCAGATAGCGAGAAGTAATATTTGCACCTTCTTTTCGCGGTTTGGATAAAATACCAACCTTAGGTAAAACGCTGTTTGTGACATCGCCCAGACCCATGCGCTGACCTGCTTCCATGCGGATGGATTCTATTTTTTTCATTAAATCTTTATTTTTAAGAAAAAAGTCCTCCCCCTCAGTACCCTCCATGCCTAAATCGCTTGCTTTCATCAAAACCATCGTCGAACCCGCATCTAACAGCGTCACGTCAATACCTTGAATTTGCTCTTTGATTTTTCCAGTTGGCATCAATTTTCCTGTTTTACCGCCCACTTGATCAAAAAGATTCATCACTACTGGGGCAGCTGTGCCGGGTACGCCGTCAATTTTCATGTTGCCTTCGTACTCAACTACGCCTTTGGGTGTCTGCACAATTTCTTCGATTATTGACTTGGTATTGATATTATACACCATCACCCTCGTTTCAGGAATAGTCGCTTTTACCCATCCTTTTTCAATAGCGAAAGGTCCTACTCCTGCCATCATATTGCCGCAAGGCGGTGTGGTATCTACAAGAGCTTTTTCAATATCAATTTGAGCAAAAAGATAGTCCACATCAATTCCTTTTCGAGTAGAAGGTTGCGCCATTACGACCTTGCTCGTAACTGTCACAGCTCCGCCCAATCCGTCAATTTGTCGAGAATCGGGCGAACCCATGACTTTAAGTAAAATTTTATCACGCTCTTTAATATTAGAAGGCAAATTACGCATATCAAAAAAAGGGCCTTTCGATGTACCGCCTCGCATAAAGGTACAAGCAATGGCATTTGAAGGCATTTTTTGAACTATTGCAGAGGGCGTTTGTACAGTTTGTGCCGTTTTACAAGCGGAAGTTGTAATAAAGCTGATTGCAATAAATGCCAAAAATAAGCTTGTAAAATTGCTTTTTTTCTTCTTTTTTAATATAAATTGGCTCATTTTACATGATTTTTTATTAAAATACTGAGAGGGTATTACCTATTGAAATTTAGAATACTCTGCAGCCGATTTACCTGCGTAACGCCCAAAAATAGTTCCCGAAGTCAAACCTGAACCACCTGGGTAGCCATAAAAAAACACCCCACCTACCATTTCACCGCAGGCGAAAAGACCTAAAACAGGTTCATTTTTTTCATTTAAAACTTCACCTTTTTTATTCACTTTTATACCACCATAAGTGAAAGTAATGCCTCCAGTAACGGGATAAGCCCTAAAAGGTGGTGTATCAATGGGGTTCGCCCAATTGGATTTATTCAGTTTTAACCCCTCAGTATTTCGACCATCTTTTATGGTAGGGTCAAAAGGTTTACTTTGATTAACGGCAGCATTGAACTGGATGAGCGTTTCATAGGCTTTTTGCGCATTCACGCCTTCTAATTTTGAAGCTAATTCTTCTAAAGTATCGGCTTCTATGTAGCTGGCATCATGGGTTTTATATTCACCATAAAGCAAATTCCAGACTTTAGCATCAAACACTTGCCAAGCCATTTCTTTGGGTTGCATCAATACGGCTTTACCGAATTGGGCATAAGTATAATTTCTAAAATCAGCCCCTTCATCTACGAAACGTTCGCCATTAGAATTGAGCATAACGCCAAATAAATAACTGATTTTTCGATAATGTTTGCGCTCGATATGTGGAATATTCAAATTGCCATATTCAGGCATATTTTTATCCATTGGCGTTGCATGACAACCGCCAAAAAAACCATTGAGAGCTGCTCCTGCTTTGGTCGCCATTATTAAGCCATGCCCCATATTGTGGCGTGTTCCTCTGACTTTTGCTTTCGCCCATTTTTTACCGAGATATTGAACCCTTAGTTTTTTATTGGATTCAAAACCGCCACAGCCTAAAATTACTGAGGGGGTATTGAAAACGACCTTTTTACCCGCTTTTTTACAGCTTAATCCAATGATTTTACCATTTTCCTGAATGATTTCTTCGGCAGCGCAATTATAGAGAATTTCACCACCTAAGCGTTTAAACTCTTCTAATTCGTCCATAACTAAGCCGTTGCCTTCGCCCTCAGCTTCGAGTGTCAAGCCGCCCCAAAAGATGTATTTACCATCTTTCTTAAACGATTGACGGCTGTAAATGGGGTCAAATTTTATATTATGCGTTGCGAGCCATTGCAGAGCAGGAAGGCTTTCATCCACTAAAAATTGCTGCAATTCGGTGATGGGTTCACCTTCGTTGAAATGCAGTAAATCTGCTAAAAATTTCTCTTTTGGATAACTACCAAAGTCAGTTATCGCCGTGCGTTCGTCGCTCGGGTTTTTTAAAAGGGGCAATAAATCCTCATTTGAATTGTAAGCAAAACGCATCGCTCCTGCGGTGTAACGGCTGTTTCCACCCATTTCATCAAAAGTAGCTTTTTCTATCATTAAAACTTTTGCTCCATCATCCAGAGCTGATATTCCTGCGCAAAGGGCTGCATTGCCACTCCCTACTACAATTACATCGTAATTTTTCATAAAAAATTGAGATTTAGACTAAAATACTGGTTCTATGAAAATTTTAGTGGTCGGATTAATAAAGACCTCATTTCAATACTCTTTTTAGTATAAACAGAGATTTTTAATAGTGTCGGAGTGACTTCAAGTCACTCCGACATTTTCACACCACTAAAATTTTCAGAGAACCAAAATACTGAGGGCTGCTAATTTATATTTGGATTTGTAAGATAGAAAGGATTTAGTAGGATTATGTACTTCTACTTTGGCACTTTTAAATTAGTAGTACCGTAGGTATGATATATTGGTAGAAATATTAGGTAAAATCTTTTTCAAGTTCCGTAGGAACGGAATATTGAAATTAATTTCAACATATCATTCCTACGGAATTTTATGAAAATGCTCTTCTATTCTCTACCAATATACCGTGCCTATGACACTTTTAAATTCGTCGATATTAAAGTGCCAAAGTAGAATTAAGAATCTCTTTTTAAATAAAAAGTCCCTAACACTCCTCAGAATGTTAGGGACTTTTATTTCATCAATACTTTTAGTCATGCTTTTAGCTTCACTTTATGGAGCGAAAGGCACCATAATTTATGCAATTTCTTGCGATTTTACCAAAAGCTGAAAGCCGTTTCCATGAATATTGATAATTTCAATATTAGAATCATCAGCTAAATATTTGCGCAGCTTCGTAACGAATACATCCATAGAACGAGCTGTAAAGTAATTATCCTCTTGCCAAATTTTTACCAAAGCCTCCGAACGTGGCAGAACGTCATTGATGTGCTGACAGAACATTTTGAGTAGTTGTGCTTCTTTAGGGCTTAATTTGATTTCTTCCTTGCTGCCGTCCATAATGAGGATACGCAAAGGGAAATTAAAATTATAGCGACCTATTCTGTAATCACGTACTTCATCTTTAGGGTCTGCTTTAGGTTGACTGCGTTTCAGTACAGCTTGGATACGAAATAACAATTCCTCAGAATTGAACGGTTTTGGAATATAGTCATCCGCTCCGATTTTGAAGCCATTGATTACGTCATCTTTCATCGTTTTAGCCGTCAAAAAGATAATAGGTACTTCCTTATCTTTCTCACGAATATCTTTAGCGAGTGAAAAGCCATCTTTTTTAGGCATCATCACATCAAGGATACACAATGAAAAACCTGAGCCTCTCCTAAAAGCCTCCCAACCTGCTGCACCGTCAGTCGCTAAGGTCACATCATAATCGTTCATTTCGAGATACGAGCGCAATACATCTCCAAAATTAGGGTCATCTTCTACGAGTAGAATTTTTGTAGCATTAGAAGCCATATTCTTTATCTTTATTTTTAGTGATGAGATATCTAAGGGTTGTCAAAGTGTTAACGAAATATTATTAAAATTCGTTTACGTATAACCATAATTTATTCAAAAAAATTTAACATTTCTATTTTATCTTCCTTAAATGACCCGTTTCAATTAAATCAACCCAAAATAGCCGTTTAAAACTCAGTTATACTGAGGGGGGGATACGATTATTAATCATAAGATGTTTCCTTTTAAAACATTCATGATAGCCAAAAACTATATTAAGAATTAACTCTTGAACAAAAAGACAGATTTATGGCATATTTTATTAAAAAATTCAAAGACTCTTTGCATTATAGAAAATAATTATTCAATGAAAAACGTATATTTGGGACTTAATTTCTTGAATCTCTTCACAACTTTTATAGAAACTAAAAAATCAGCATCGCTATGAACAGGAAACTACTTTCGAGTATGCTCTTCGGTTTTATGTTACTGATGGTAACTTCATATTCTTTCATCGCCTGTACAAGTGATAAAGATAAAAAGGGCAATACAGCTTATATCAGAATACCCAGTGAACCTGAAAAGTTGAATCCTCTCACGACTGAGGACGCTAACGCTGTTCAATTAATGAGCAATATTTTCCTATCCCTTTTAGATTTTGATGCTAAAACATTGGAATTAGTGCCTGTTTTAGCTAAAAGCCGACCAACTGTTGCATCTATTGACACGGGTAAATATAAAGGAGGAATTGCGTACACCTACGAAATTAGAGAAGAAGCCGCGTGGGATAATGGAAAGCCCGTCACTGCCGCGGATTATATTTTCACCATAAAGGCTATTTTAAATAAAAAATCAGGCGCTAATAATTTGCGTAGCGGTCTCGATTTCATAAAAGATATTGTCGTAGATGCTCAAAATCCTAAGAAATTCACGATTTTAAGTGATAAAAAGTATATTTTATCTGAAACGGTCACGGGTACTGTCCCAGTTTTGCCCGAATATATCTATGATACTGAGGGGGTATTGAAAACTGTTTCCATCAATGAATTAGCAGTTGCTTTGAAAGACACGGCTCAAAAAGCAGGTGATAATATAACTAAGTTCGCCGATGCCTTCCAATCCGCTAAATTCTCTCGTGAAAAAGAAGGTGTAATAGGTTGTGGCGCTTATGCGCTCGATGGTTGGGTGGCAGGTCAGAGCATCACCTTGAAAAAGAAAGCGAACTGGTGGGGAGACAAATTAGCTGCTCAAAACCCAGCATTAGAAGCTTATCCTGAGCAAATCGTTTTTAAACCTGTAAAAGATGCCGCTGCAACAGTGACCATGATACAGAATAATGAACTAGATGCTACTACTACACTTCCTGCAAAGGATTTTAATACCATGAAAAAAGATGAAAAACTGGCTGCTCAATACGAATTCGCGGCAGTTCCCGCTCTTTCATTGGTGCAAGCAGGTTTTAATTGTAAAAGCCCTAAGTTGAATGATAAGCGCGTTCGCCGTGCCATTACGCACCTTTTTGATGTGCCTACAATTATTAAAACTTTAGTGGGCGGGTTTGGAGAAGTCTGTCCATCTCCTTTCTTACCACAAAGGGCTTATTTTAATAAAGATTTAAAACCGATTGAGTTAAATATTGACCAAGCTAAAGCTTTACTTGGCGAAGCTGGCTGGAAAGATACGAATGGCGATAGTACAGTGGATAAAACGATTGGAGGTAAAAAGACAGAATTGGAGATTAAATATATTTTTGCATCTAATAATGATGCTGCTAAAAATATGGGTCTGATGATTCAAGAAAATGGCAAAAAGGTAGGAATAAAAATCAATCTTGAGCCGCTTGAGGGCAAACTCATGCTTGAAAACATGAAAAAACGGGATTTTGATATGTTTGTGAATGCCTCAGGTTTTGCGCCAAGCATTGATGACCCCAAAGAAATGTGGGCATCAAGCAGTAATACACCCGATGGTGGTAACCGTTTTCAATTTGAAAATAAGCAAGCCGATGCTTTGATTGAACAAATTAGAAGCGAATTAGATACTGAAAAACGTAATGCCCTCTACAAACAGCTCCAAACCTTGATTTATGATGAGCAACCCGCCGTTTTCCTTTTTGCTCGTCAAGAGCGTATTGCCGTGAGTAAAAGATTTGATGCCCCCATCGTGGCACGCCGCCCGGGATTTGTGGTTAATAGTTTTAAATTGAAATAGTAAATATTCGACTGTCGTATTGTTTAACAGACACAACTTGGTTCAAGTTTTAAACTTGAACCAAGTTACATGACAACAATATATCTTCACTAAATGCTCAAATATATTCTCCAGCGATTGCTTTATTTCGTCCCGACTCTGTTGGTTATATCCATCATAGTTTTTGTATTGAGTAAAATGACGCCCGGAGACCCCGTAGATAATCAACTCCAAATCAGTTCCGAATCCAATTCAAGCCGTATTTCAGAAGAAATTTATCAGCAAACAGCGCATAAATTAGGTATAGATAAGCCCATTTTTTATTTCACAATCACGTCCCAAGCTTTTCCTAAAAACCTTTTTACAATAAGTAAAAAAAGCGAACGCACGGCTGTTGAAAACCTCATAAAACAGTACGGGAATTATGATAAAATTGCTGCTTTTCAACAAGCTAATAAAGCACTTCTATTAAAAATACCCGAACAAGACAGCTTAAACCTTAGAAATAATACTGAGCAACTACTCATCCAAGATGATGATGAAAAAATAACATTCATTTTAAACGATTTGAGTAAAATTGCGCAAGAAAAGGCCGTTTTTAATGATGAAATAAAGGGTATTTCGGCGAGTTATGAAAACATAAAAAAAGAAGCGACTCGTTCAAAATTATATATGCCTACTTTTTATTGGTATGGCTTCGATAATCAGTACCACCACTGGATTGCGGGGTTTTTAACAGGTAATTTCGGTTTATCCAAAAATGGACAAACCATTGCGAACAAAATTTCGAGACCCCTCAGTATCACCTTGATAATGAGCCTTTTAGCCATCATTTTATCATATTTTATAGCCATTCCTATTGGCATTTTTACCGCAGCCAATAAAAATAAACGGAGTGGAAAATGGTTGATGAAAGGCTTATTTGCGGTGTATTCTCTACCTTCCTTTTGGGTGGCATTGATGGCATTGCGCTTTTTGACAACCCCTCAGTATGGCATGAAAATTTTTCCTTCGGCGGGTTTATCGGATTTGCACACTGAGGATTCATTTTTCATTTTCTTTTTTGAAAATATCGGGCGGTTGATTTTACCTGTTTTATGTATGATAATTCATCCTATTGCTGTCATTGCAAGACAATTGCAAGGCTCCATGATTGATAATATGCTATTGGATTATACGCGTACAGCTAAAGCAAAAGGTTTGAGTTTTAATAAAATATTGAAATACCACGTTTTTCGCAACGCTTTATTCCCTTTAATCACGCTTTTAGGTCAAATATTTCCTTTACTGATTACGGGTTCTTTCATGGTGGAATATATTTTTAACATAAAAGGTATGGGGCGCGTGGCTTTTGAAGCTATTGACGAACAGGATTGGAATGTGGTTTATGTGGTGCTGATGTTGAGTGCCACGATGGTTTTAATAGGAAATTTAATATCCGATTTACTCTATAAATGGGCAAATCCAAGAGTGGAATTGACATGATTTTTTTAAATAAAATATATACATCTGCAAAATGGTCGGTACGCACGCTGGCTTTTTTGATATTCATTGCCTTGTTTGGAAACATCATCACATCCGAACGAGCCAATGCTTTATTGCCCCCGCTCATCCCTTACTCAGCGACTTCTCAAGACGTTAAAAATATGGATTATATCAGCCCGTTTGCCGCTCAAGATGTGCCCTCGTTGTACTTAAAACATTGGTTGGGCACGGACAAACTGGGACGTGATGTCTTCGCGGGGATTGTTTCGGGTACGCGCACGGCTTTGCTCGTAGGCATCGGTGGCATGGGAATAGCCTTGATTTTAGGTCTTTTAATGGGCTTGATAGCGGGTTATTACGGTAATAATCGCTTTAAACTCTATTGGATAGGCTTGATACTGAGGGGGGGTATGATTTTCAGTTTTATATTTTACCTCACCATTTTTTTGCAACAAGGACTCAATCCGCTTATTTTAATCCTCATTTTTATCGGTATTTTTATTTGTATTAAAATAGGTGAATCTATATTGAAAAAATGGAATCCAATTAAAAATACCATCCCAATACCCTTTGAAACGATTATTATGAGGGTGGTGGAAGTTGTGCAAGCCGTCCCATCTATTTTATGGCTTTTAGGTTTGGTTGCGGTGACGGGTAGGATGTCAATAATTGGCTTAGTCTGTTTTATTGGTTTTACAGGTTGGACGCTGATTGCTCGTTTGGTGAGAGGTGAAGTAATTCGGGTGCGCCAATTGGAATACGTAGAAACGGCTCAAGCTTTAGGATTCTCCGATTTTAGGATTTTAATAAAACATATTTTACCCAATATTTTAACGCCTGTTTTGATAGCGGTGTCATTTGGCATTGCCAACAGCATTTTATTAGAAGCCTTTTTAACATTCAGTGGTTTGGGATTGCCTATTGAGCAAGTCACATGGGGTTCGCTTTTGAACGCTGCTAAAGATGATTTTCAAGCATGGTGGATGGTCGTTTTTCCAGGCATCGCCATTTTTATAACCGTCACCATTTTTAATAGGATTGGAGAAGCGATGAGTGAGCGGTAATACCCGTGCCACCGCTTTGAAGCGGTGACACGGATTAATTTAAAACTCACTCTTCAAATGAAATTGCACTTTTGGATGTTGCTCCTGCGCCATTTGCAAAGCCCAAGCGGATTCCGCTAAAAAAACGGGATTGCCATGTTTATCCACTGCCATATCTCTACGGCGGCGGTCATAAAACTCATCATAAGCCTTTTTATCAGTGCAACTTACCCAAAATGCTTTGTATAAATTAACAGGCTCATAATCACAACTGGCGGTGTATTCATGTTTAAGGCGGTATTGAATCACCTCAAATTGGAGCGCACCCACCGTACCCACTATTTTACGACCATTAATATCTCTTGTAAAAAGCTGTGCCACTCCTTCATCCATCAACTGGTCAAGACCTTTTTGGAATTGCTTGGTTTTCAAAGGGTCAGTATTATTCACATAACGGAATTGCTCAGGCGAGAAGGATGGAATGCCTTTGAAATGTAGCACCTCCCCCTCAGTAAGCGTGTCGCCAATCTTGAAATTTCCAGAATCGTACAAGCCCACAATATCGCCAGGGAAAGCTTCATCCACAATTTCTTTTTTAGCCGCCATGAAAGAAGTCGGGTTGGAAAACTGCATGAGTTTATTGTTCCGAACGTGTAAATATTTCGTTCCGCGCTCAAAAGTACCGCTACAAATACGGACAAATGCAATGCGGTCACGGTGCTTCGGATCCATGTTTGCGTGAATTTTGAAAACAAAACCCGTAAATTTATCTTCTTCGGGCATGATTTCACGCTCCTCTGTAAAACGAGGTAAAGGAGAAGGCGCAATATCACAAAAACAATCCAAAAGCTCTTTTACCCCAAAGTTATTGACTGCCGAACCAAAGAAAACAGGTTGAATTTTACCATCCCGATACGCTTGAGCGTCGAAGGGGTCGTAAATAGATTCAATCATTTCCACGTCTTCCCGCAACTTAGCGGCGGCTCTTTCATTGATGATTTTATCCAATTCAGGGTCATTCAAATCATCAATGATTATGATTTCATCGTCTTGCTTACCATGCGGGCGGAACAAAATAAGTTGTTTTTCATATAAATTGTAAACACCTTGAAAACTACTACCCATACCAATGGGCCAGCTTAGAGGGCGCACCCGCAAGCCCAATTTCTGTTCAATTTCATCCAACAAGTCAAAAGCATCCTGCCCTTCACGGTCAAGCTTATTAATAAAAACAATAATAGGTGTATTGCGCATACGAGATACCGCAACTAATTTTTCAGTCTGTGCTTCCACGCCTTTCGCTACATCCACAACTACTATAACCGAGTCAACGGCAGTAAGCGTCCGATAAGTATCTTCCGCAAAGTCTTTGTGACCGGGTGTATCTAATATATTGATTTTCAAGTCTTTATAATCAAATGCCATGACTGAGGTAGCTACCGAGATACCCCTTTGCTTCTCGATTTCCATGAAATCGGAAGTAGCATGTTTCTTGATTTTATTGGATTTTACGGCTCCTGCAATCTGGATAGCACCACCGAAAAGGAGGAGTTTCTCCGTCAAAGTTGTTTTACCAGCATCGGGATGACTGATAATTCCGAATGTACGCCGACGTTTTAATTCTTCTAAAAAAGTCATTTATTTCTGATTTTGAAGGCGCAAAATTAGGCTTTTTAAGCGTGATAAATATGTTTTTATTAAAAAATAGCAATTTTTCTTCTAAGTAGGCGTATAAAAATAAGTACTGCTATCGTCGGGCTGAAAAATATGCAAAATGCGGAGCGAAGCGGAGAATTTTGCATATTTTTTAGAACCGACTTAAAAAGATAGCAGTATTTATTTTAGCCCAACTATTGACAATGGTTCGTGAAGAATTAAGCTGCCCATGCATCATAATTCATTGAAAACAAAAGGGATTTAATTTTGGGATTATTTTTAATAACGATTGGGTCTAAATCCAATGCTTGCGAAAATAATTCTACTAATCTAAGGTTGTGA
>JANPHO010000796.1:0-2913 GCA_031424515.1 Saprospiraceae bacterium | reverse complement strand
TAACTTTTTCAGCAATTTCTAAAGCCAAATTACCTGCTTGATTTTTCACTTCAGTCATAGCAGATAGCTTCATATTTTCAATCTCCTGCTTCGCATTAGCGATGATTTTTGAAGCTTCTTCTTTAGCCGTATTTTTTGATTCATTAATCATTGAAGTCGCTTGCTCTTTAGCTTCTTTAAGCATTTTCATACGCTCTTCGCGGGCTTGAGCCAATATTTGCTCATTTTCAGCTTTCAAATTAGCAACTTCAGCACGTGCCTTTTCAGCAGAGTTGATAGCATCAGAGATAGACTTTTCACGATCTTGCAAAGCCTGTGCAATTGGCTTAAAAGCAAATTTGCTTAAAAGAAAGAAGAAAACGCCAAAAATTAAAAGCGTCCAAAAAAACAAACCAAAATCTGGTTTTATAACAGAAAATTCAGCGAGAAATATCATTGTATTATTTTTATAATTGTCAATTGATAATTTTAATATTAACAAGACCTTGAAAACCGCCCAATACTGAGGGGGTATCCTTGAAGCAACAAAATGTGAGCCGACAGAAAAAACCAACCGTTTTCGCCAATCGGCTCATTTTCATTTCCTTGAATACGAGGATTGATTAGCCAATCGCCAAGAATGAGATAACGCAAGCAAACAATGCAACCGCCTCGACGAAAGCCGCAACGATAAGCATGTTTGAACGAATGTCATTTACAGCTTCTGGTTGGCGAGCGATAGCTTCCATACCTTTGCTACCGATTAAACCAATACCAATTCCTGCTCCGATTGCCGCTAATCCGGCACCAATTGCTGCGTACATGATCTATATATTTAAACTTGTTAAAAAATCGTTGTAAAGTTGTCAGTTAATTAGTTCACAGTGTTCAGAAAAAATGATTACTGTCAACTGTTTACTCAAAAACTAACTACTAAAATTTAATGGTGTGCTTCATCATGGTGGTGTTCTTCAACAGCAGCACCAATATATGAAGCAGTCAAAATAGTAAATATGAATGCTTGGATGAAAGCAACTATTAACTCAATTACACTTAAAAACAATGTAAATAGTCCACCCACTAAAACACCCGCACCTGCACCCGCTACACTTTCACCTGCTTTACCGAAAACGAAAATCAAACCCACTAACGCCAATATAATAATGTGTCCAGCCGTAATATTTGCAAAAAGACGTATCATTAATGAAATAGGCTTAGTGAATACACCCAACAATTCGATGGGTGCTAAAAATATCTTCATCGGCACAGGTACACCTGGCATCCAGAAGATATGTTTCCAATAATCTGATTTTCCATTTAAAACTGTAACCAATAGTGCAATAAGTGCTAAAGCAGCAGTAGTAGCAATATTACCCGTTACGTTAGCACCCATGCCTGCGAAAGGCATCGGTATCAAACCCATCAAGTTATTCGCTAAAATGAAAAAGAATATTGTCAACAAATAAGGAAGGAATTTTTCGTATTTTTTACCAATCATCGGCTTAGCTACTTCATCACGGATGAAAATTACTAAAGGTTCTAATAAATTTTGAACGCCTTTAGGTGCTTGACCAGCACGTGTTTTATATCCTTTAGCAGCCGTTGTAAAAAGTAAAAGCAAAATGATACCCGCAAGAAGCATTGTAAAAACATTCTTCGTGATAGAGAAGTCGTAAAAAGACGTTGCAGCCAATAAACCACTCGCCTTCTCTAACGGATATATTTTATTTTGATAACAAATAAATGTATTGTGGAGAGAATCTTCATATACATAGTGGTCTTCATGTACAGGTGTTAATTCAATTTCGCCCGCTGGAAAATCACCAACCACACGTTTAGTAGTACCATGGTCTGAAACATAACCATCTACTGCTACTTTACCGTGATGAAAGACAGAAGACATCATCGTTTTCAAACCGTCAACCTTAGAATATAGAATACAAGGGAGTGGAATTGAATAATGACCGAATACATGAAACTCATTGGCATTCGCAATATGGTTCAAAATCGTCTCAGCAGAGTTGTATCCAGCTTTTTCTTCTTTATGTGGAAAACAACCATGTTCAGCAGGATGATTTTCTGAAGTAGCCTGTTCTGGATTCGGTGATACGTGTTCCTTAGGAACAGGAACGTTACCATTTTCAACCTGTTGAGCAAAAATAGATAGTTGAAAAGCTAAAAAAGATAGAATTAAAAAGAACGACTTTTTAGTCATCGTATATAGATTTTTATATGTATTCATTAAAACGGTGCAAAGGTAAGCACTGTCGGCTGATTTAAAAAGTGAATTCTAAACTTTTTCTACTGTTTTTTAATACTTTTTTTAAAAAAAAGCCTAAAACAGTCTTTTTTTAGAATTTACAATTAGCGAATTATTCGCTATAGAAGTGAAAAATTAGGCGAGATACTGAGGGGGTGCAATATAAATTTTGCATTACTCCTGTTTGCAAAACTTTTTTCTGTTTTACACTCGATTTATTCTTTTTCAAATTGATTCATGAAATTTAAAAAATCACACTGCATTCACTACCCTTTTTTGACATTTTTTTAAACTTATATAACATTTTTCCTCAGATTTCCATAACTTTGACTTCTAAACAATTAAATTAAGAAAAAATATACCATTCACTTGCTTAATCAGGTAAGTAATATTAGTATTTTTTTTACGTTAAAACTCGATTAAATTGTAATATTTCCAAATACTAAAGGCGTTTCTACTACATTCAAAAATTAGAAGATCACTATGAAACAAAGATTATTCCCAGTCCAAATTAATAAAGCAACTATGCTTTTTATGGTCACCGCATCTCTGTGCGTGGCGTCTTGTACTTCTTTTAAAAAAAATGCTAAAGACGTACCTAGGTCTTACAACTCAGTATCCACACCAAAAGGCATGAGCAATCTGGAAGCGCGCAATATTTATATTGATCGCTA
>JANPHO010000795.1:0-11868 GCA_031424515.1 Saprospiraceae bacterium | reverse complement strand
GTGGCATTTTCCATAATCGAGTAAGTGCCTACGACTACCAAAAACTTCTTCATTGATTTATCTTGAATCACCACAGGGTTGGCAGGGAGATGCTTTTCTTCTTTTTTAGCGGGTTCTGTTGACGCCATCAATTCTGTTTGTATCACTGGCTTGACTTCTGGAGAAGCTTTCAAAGTGTCAACCGCAGCAATTTTTACGGGCTCAATATTCGGTTTCTCCTCTTTTTTAACAGCAGCAACTATCTCAACGGGCGCAATAGGCTTTTCTGCAACATTAATCTCCGTTTTTATTTCAGTTGATACTACTGGCTTGGCGAGCTCAGGTTTCAGTTCTTCTGCTTTTATTGGCTCAGGTACAACGCGGGCTTCATTGCTCGATATTACGACCGTATGCTCCTCAAAGCCAGCATCATCTAATTTAGCGATTTTTGGCGTGGTATCTTTAGGCACTTTTACCGTTGTTTCATCAAACTGAGGCTCGTTGTTTGTGACAATTGCTGCCTTATCTGCTTTCTTCTTTTCTTTTGGTGAAAGCTCTTTTTTCTTATTATTCACTGCAACTGCACTTTCAGTAGGTTTTATGGGCTCATTACTGAGGGGTGCGTTTGTGGCAGCGGGTAATTTGTCTTCTTTTTTACTTTGCTTTTTATTTTCTACTTTAACATCCGCAACGGGTTTTGTTGGAGCATTTTCAAGAGATTTCATCTCTTTTTTAGCCACATTTGTTTCCGCAACTTTCTGTTCGTTTTTAACGATATTCGATTCCGCTACTTTCGGCTCATTTTTAACCGTATTGGTTTCTGATTTCGCTATTTCAGCTTTCACTTTATTTTGTAAAATAGCCATTGCTTCTGCTGCTGTCTGCTCTTGAGGAACGCTTGGACTGGTTTCTTTTACCTTTTCCTCAACTTTCGCTATTTCTTCTTTTTTCTCTACTTTAGGTGTTTCAACAGCAGGTTTTTCAATGCTTACCACTGGAGGAGGTGCTATTACAACGGTCGTTTCCTTTTTTTCCGCTTCTATGGGCTCGGGTGTATGCGACACTTTAGGCGGCGTGTTTTCGACTATTTTAGGCGTTTCAACTTTTAAGGGCTCTGGTTCAGGTTCTGTGGTAGTGCCTGCCAAATCCTCTGGTGAAAGCGTACGAGTATCTATTTTTGGGAAAATGGACTCTGCATCCAAATTAGAGAAATCAATATTGAAAATATCATCATCCCCGTTGCCACTGGCTCTATTAGATGAAAAATAGCCCAATTTTTTATCAGCGCTCAATATTAAGCCAAAATCATCCGAACGGCTATTGATTGGCTCGGGTAAAATTCGTGGATATATCCAACCAGTATCCGTTTTCATGGTGAAAAATATATCCAAATTGCCAATGCCTTCATGACCATTGGATGCGAATATCACTTTTCCATCGGGATGGCTGAAAGGGAAAATCTCGTTTTTATCGGTATTGATTTTGGGTCCCAAATTGACAGGGTCGCTCCACTTATTATTGATGAGTGTAGAAACATATAAATCCATACCACCAAAACCTCCGGGGCGATTAGATGAGAAGTAAAGCCTTCTACCATCGCTGGATACTGAGGGGTGCTCGCAATCAAATTCTGCACTATTAAAAGGCAGCTCTTGAATATTGACCCATTTATTGTCTTTTTTCTCCGCTGAGTATATTTTGAGCTTTACTAAGCCATCTTTGGCTTTTACGGGTTTACCTTTTTTAAGGTTGGAACGGGTGAAATAAATCATGCTGCCATCATTATTGAATGACAAGGGACCATCATAAAATTTGGTGGTCAATTCCTCCGCAAACGGGGCAGGGTTTTGTAAAATGCCCGCCGCGTTTCGGGTAGCAAAAAAGAGCGAAGTGGTGGCTTTGCCTGTGTTGCTATCCTCTTTTTTTTCGGTTGCTACTGCTGGATTAGAGGCAATAAAAATGAGTCCGTTCTGATAAAAAGCTGGACTGTACTCTTGGAAAGCTGTATTAATGGTAGCTTCGTTTCTAACTTTAATGATATCGTTTTGAGCGATAAGTTCTGACCCCCTCAGTATGAGGCAGAATAAAAGTAGTTTTTGGATGAAAATCGGTAAATTAGTCATGAATTTATACTGTTAATATGTTACATATTGGATTACAAAACATCAAATATGACGCCGAAAAAGGTCTTTTTAAGATTTTAACGTTTTGATAATCACGTGAGAGTATTCTTGAATATTTAAATGATTGATTATTAATGGAATAAGTTTTTTTAAAAAAACACCCTTGGATTACTAAAACGCAATTCAGTTTGCTTAAAATCATAGCGTAAAACGAATTCAAAGCTGCCATCGGTGTATTTTTTGAGCGGCGAAAGATTGTAATCATAAGCACCGCCGATGCCGAATTTGGAGCTTAATTGGTAATAAATTAAAAAATCAACGCTCTCGCCAATATCTTCCAAGTTCGTTTTACCTGCTCGATAAGATAGCCCCGCGGTCACTTTTTCATAAAACATTAAGCTACCATTCACCTCCACACCCCAAGGCGCGTGATCTACTTTTTTAATGATTCCAGATGTTTTAATGGTAATATTATCGACCAAGGGCAGAGTCAAACCGCCCGTAATATAGTAATGTGGCAAGGCAATGGCGGTGGTCGGTGTCTCTTCATTTACACCCAAAATATTGGAATAAGCATAAGGAACCGAAATGCCGAAAAAACAATCTTTATACGCCATAAACATACCCATTCCGAAATTTCCTAACATCCGTGGGCGCAGGTTGGCTCTCGAATTACGCTCATTGGAGACGGTTTGAGCTTGGTCATTGTCTTCGAAGCTAAAAGCCAATCGACGAGCAGAACCTTGTAAACCGAAGCGGATTTGGAAATTTTCAGTTTTCACGGGGCTGTATGACAAAGCAAGTGAAGTGGTTTGAGAGCGGAAAATACCGATACTTCTATTCCCCAAAGTCATCCCCAAACCCAGTCTTTTACTTAAAAAAGGCGTGTGAAAACTCATATTTTGCTGGATTGGTGCGCCCTTGAAACCTACCCATTGGTTGCGCGTAGTGAGTGTCATGGTGGGTATATCCCTTGAGCCCGCCACCGCAGGATTGATGGCTACTGTATTGAACATGAAGAGCGTTTGTTGCCCTTCCTGTTGTGCCTGTACCCCCTCAGTAAAATGGAGTAAAATGAAAGTAAAAATGCTTAGTTTTAAAAAAAGTGAGGGTTGAGTATAATAGTTTTTACTGTTTTTAAAATTGAGTTTGGATAATATCACGAACCTTAGTTGTTTGAGTAAGGTAGGCGGTTTATTTTTTACGGAATATTGTAGAGATATTTTCATGGATTTCAATAGGTTTTGGGGGTGTTATCGGAATATGGTGATACTTCCTTTCTGAACAATTGAGTAGGATTTAGCGGTAAAAACATAAAAATAGGTGCCATCTGGAAGCGGTTCATCTTTGTAAGTGCCTCGCCAATTATTGCGATAAGGCTTTGCAAAATAGACACGGTCGCCCCATTCATTAAAAATCATGATTTCGCTGTCAGGGTTATCGTCAGACAAACATGGGATTTTTAGTTCATCGTTTAATCCATCATCGTTTGGTGTGATGACTGAGGGGATTTTGCACGAATCTTTGCTGACGAAACCCTGTGCCTTCAGCGATAAATCGGGAAAAATGAATGATGTGAAAAATATAATGGATATAGTAGTTCTAAATTTGTTCATGGTTGTTAGCATTTTTATGTTAAAAAAGAACACATAAAAGCCCATATTCGAGCCGAATCGGATTTTGGAAAGCATTTAGGCTGGCTTGATTGTTAATACAGTTTGGTTCAAGTTCAAATATAGTCTTAAAAAACTAAAATATGAAATATTTCAATAGGTTTTAAATATCATTAACATTGTGGCTGGGGTGAGTGAATTGGTGAGAAAGTTGAAATCGGTTTGGATATGTGATTATTTCGTCCGTTTTTTTGAATTACCAAAATTTTATTGACTTGAATGTGTAAAAGCTTATTTGGCATTTTGAAAAAAAATTAGAATCTTTGTTTATTGAGTAAAATAATTAGGCTTGTGTTTTTTGAAATCAAAATGCTGAAATGAATACGATAAAAATCATATTTCTGATAGTTGTTTTTTGCTCATGTAATGGTCAAAAAAATATAGATATAGGTAAAAATTCAAATGATTTATTGGAGGAATCTAACTCAAATCAAAACCTATTGACAATATTAAAAGATATTGAGGAGATAAATAGGGTTGGAGATAGAATTGTAAGTCTTCAAGGTGAAGAGTTGGATTATGATGTGGAATTGAAAAAAGTAGCATCAACTGAACAACTTATTGGTTTAACAAATCATAAAAATCCCGCTGTAAGATGTTATGCTTTTAAAGCTTTATCGGAGAATCATTCTGATATAGTTTTTCAAGTGCTTTTGAACCATTTAAACGATACTTTAAACGTTCATGTTGTGAATGGTTGTATCGGAAAAAATCAAAAGGTGAGCGAATCTTTTATTGAAACTATATCTAATAAAACAGAAACGGACATGTATAAACTTGACAAAACCGAGCGTAAAACGCTTGATAGTATATTGAATTCTAAGTCAAATCCAATTAAAAACCAATGAAACAATATAGAAACAACGGTACAAAGGGGGCATTATTAGATGAATACGAGCGCGCCATTAAGGATTTAAAAAAGGTGTTAAAATCAGTCTCTGAATCGGAATTGGTGCAAATTGTGGATAAAGATACGCTGGATGAGGATTGTCGTTCTATTCAATCCATTTTGGCTCATGTGGTGCGCTCGGGTTATGTATATGTGATGAGAGTAAGAATGATTCAAGGCGAGGAATGTATTTTTCCTGAAAGAATCCCGTTGAAAAGCGTTAAAGAGTATAGTAAAGCATTGGATAAAATGTTTGAATTCAATCTCCAATTATTCGATGATTATCCCGATTTGGACTTAGAAAACACCGATAATGATAGTAAAGTAGCCTTTTCATCAGGTCAGTTATACGATTTTGAGCAATTATTTGAACATGCCATTGTTCATATTTTGAGGCATCGTCGCCAAATTGAACGGTTTTTATTGAGGATGAGATAATGGGTTGAAAATGAGTACCCCCTCAGTATAATACCTGAAATTCAAGTAAAAATCCCTGATTTTACCTATTTTTGTTTTTATTTTATTTAAAAAGCCAAAGCCATGATGTCACTTTCTCTTGATTTCGTGTGGGATTTTTTGAAGCCTGTTTTATCTGATACGTTGAAAAATCAATTAGAAAAATCGGGTGAAAAGCAAGCTAAAGATGATTTATTGTCATTGAATAAAGTGCTTGTGATTATTGAACAATCAACAGATTTGTTCGTGGGTGCTATCGGGGAAATAGTGGCTTTTGAAAGAGACAAATTAGCAAAGGAGGGCCAAGAGAAGCTTCGGAATGCTCAAAAATATTCCAAAGAATTGCTTAATCATTTATTGGAATTAGCACATATTATGGAGCGTATTGCTCCTAAAATGTCCGTTTATAAATATGAGTTGATACAGGAAATTCAAAGCTACCGCTCAAGTAGGGCTCTCGTGATTTCGAAATTGGAGGAGGAGATTTTTAAAATAGAATACGGCGATTATAAAAGTAGCGTGATTAATGATTTGTATCTTAAATCGTTAGAGAATTTAAAGAAAATCAAGGCAGCTTCGGCTGAAATACGCCAATTTATAGCCACACAGTTTGATTTTAAGGATTTGTATTGAAGTGTATTTCCAACAATTTTAAGATAAAAAAAGGGGTTTCAATCTAAGAATTGAAACCCTTTTTCGCAGGTCAAATTTTTAAAAAGTGATCTCGACAAGAATCGAACTTGTATCTAAAGTTTAGGAAACTTCTATTCTATCCGTTGAACTACGAGACCAATTGAAAGAAAATTGAAATGGGTTTTTAGTTTTTAGTTTGTGGAATTTTTTAAGTAAAAAAACGGTATAAAAACCACAAACTAAGTAGGCGTAAAGAAATAAACGCTGCTATCGTCGGGCTGTAAAATGTAAAAAATGCGGAGCAAAGCGGAGTATTTTTACATTTTACAGAACCGACTTAAAAAGATAGCAGTGTTTATTTTAGCCCAACTACTTAAATACATAAAAAAGTGGTCACGATAGGAATCGAACCTATATCAAAGGCTTCGGAAACCTTCATTCTATCCGTTGAACTACGTGACCTCACGTTGAAGCGTTGCAAATGTACAGCAATTGTACTAACTTGGCAAAATATTCATAGATTTTGTTTCAGTCAATACGTTTTTTAAGATGGATTTAGAGACTTTACGCACATATACCCTTTCTAAAAAAGCCGTTACGGAGGATATGCCTTTCGGTGAAAATACCCTCGTTTTTAGGGTTTTGGGTAAAATATTCGCACTCACAAGCCTTGATACTGAGGGGTGTCGCGTCAATCTCAAATGCGACCCCGATTATGCCATTGAGTTAAGAGAGCAATATGATGATATTATCCCCGGCTACCACATGAATAAAAAACATTGGAATACAGTCATTTGCGATAACTCTTTAGATGATAAATTCATCCGTAGCCTCATTGATCATTCCTACGATATGGTGGTAAAATCATTGCCCAAGGCGCAGAGAATAGTGCTTGGTGCTTAGTTGTTGGTGCTTAGTAACGCCATGCACGAAGCACCAACAACGAAGCACTAATCAAAGTTCCAGTAATCCTTCGGGTAATTCCATTTCGATGATTTTCTTTTTATCATCTAATTTTATGATAAATTGCTTATTTAGAGGGATTAATATATCTCTATTTTGATAATTTAAAATAGCCATTTCCTGCTGCGGATATTCTTCGATTTGATTTATGACCCCTATTTCAATGCCTTCGTTCACGATAGTGTAACCTATGCAATGCTCATAGGGCATCACATCCACTTCCATTTCACGCTCATTATCGGGGATAATATCCGATTCTCTCAAAAAAATCTCTTTTGACGCAATGGAAGTTGCACCCTCAGGTGTGTTGATGTCCTCAAATTTGGCGATAATATTATTGCCTACGCGCACATCTTCCACGAAAAAAGGCGTTTTTTTACCTTTTATATCCAGTAAAACAATATCGGTATTGAGCATATCTTCTAAGTATTTCTCTTCGATGTGTAGCTTTATTTCCCCCTTTAGCCCGTGCGGCTTTTTCGTAAATCCTATGCTGATAGTTCTATCCATTTTGATAATATTTTCCGCAAAGGTATTATACCCCCTCAGTATTTTTAAGTTAAAGTCAAATAAAATCCTTTTAAAGGAGTTTAAAATAATATAATTTTTCTAATTTTACATCTGTTCAAGTGGTTTACCCTCTTTTAAAAGTATCATTTTAACATCATTTATCCTGTTTTTTAAAACAAAATCAACTTTATGGAAGACAAGTTAGAGTCGAAACATAATTTTATGTTTTGGGTACATCTTTTTATTACGTCCCTGGCTTGGGTGGGACCTTTCCTTTTTTCATGGCAAATTATGCTTTTTGCATATGGCGTTATTCTATTACAATTCTTGGTTTTCAATGCGTGTTTGCTGAATGCAAAACATGATTTGACAGCAAGCGAAGACGCTACTTTCTATTCGTATCTTTTCGAATTATGTGGTTTTACAGTGAATCGTCGTTTGATAAGAATCATAGCAAGGCGCTATTTATACTTTATTTTGGGTTTTTTAACGGTAGTATGGCAAGTATATTTAGGGCATAAGGCGTTGCTTTTTTAAACTATGAACTGTAATACTGTGAACTGTCTATTCAAAACAGTTCACAGTATTACAGTTCATAGTTTTATATAACGAATTTATACCCAACACCCCGGATAGATTGGAAATACTTCGGATCGTGCGGATCCATTTCAAAGTATTTTCTGAAACTCAAGATAAAATTATCGATGGTACGGGTGGAGGGAAATACATCATAACCCCACACAAATTGAAGAATTTGATTCCTCGAAACCACTTCATTCTTGCGCTCCACCAATAGCTTGAGCAACATAGCTTCCTTCTTAGTCATTGTGAAATTTCCTTGATTGCCTTTAGCGGCAAAAGTTGAAAAATTCACTTCATTTTCCCCAAATTTATAAATTTCTGACTCTTCAGCAGCTTGTTTATTGCTTCTTTTTAAAAGATTATGCACCCGTAAGAGCAATTCTTCTAAGTTGAAAGGCTTTGTAAGGTAATCATCAGCACCTTTTTTTAACCCTGAAATACGGTCTTGGGGCGTATCTTTAGCCGTTAAAAAAATGATTGGGACAGTGGTATTGCTCAATCGAACTTGCTCACATATCTCAAAACCGTTCATCTCTGGAAGCATCACATCCAGTAGCAACAGGTCAAAATGTTGTTCTTGAAATAGTCGGATGGCTTCTTTTCCATTATCAGTATCGATGACTTCAAAGTCCTCCATTTCGAGGTTCAATTTCACTACGTTTCTGATGTTTTCTTCATCTTCTACAAGCAATATTCTCATATTTAGTTTAATTTTTTAATTAAATGGGTGATTTTTTTTTGGTTGTTGGTTATTGATTATTGGTTGTTGATTATTGGTTATTTTGAAATCAACAACTAATAACCAACAACCAATAACTACCTATTGGGTAATACAACGTGAAATACGGAACCGTTGGGTTCGTTGTCTAATATTTGTATAGTGCCTTTGTGGGCTTTGACTATTTGGTTGACAATGAATAAGCCTAAACCTGTGCCTTTCGTTTTTCGTGTTTCTTCGCTGCCGACACGGTAAAATTTTTCAAATACTTTTTTCTTTTCATTTGGGGGTATTCCCAATCCATTATCCACTACATCAAAAATAAAATTATCATTTTCATAGAGGCTTTTCATATATATAACGGTATGATTCTGAGAATATTTGACAGCATTTTCAAGGAGGTTGGTAAAAACAGAAATCAAGCCTTGTCTATCCCCCCTCAGTATTGGGACTTCTTTTTTATCGAAATGAAACTCTACTTTTGGAAAACGCAGTTTTAATTTTGATAATATATCATCTAATAAATTTGAAACATTTATTTCTTCTATAACGGGTTCGTAGGCATTTTCGAGTTTAGCTGAAAGGAGTAAATTATTCACCAATTCGTTTAAGCGGTCAGTCTCTTTATTGGCGGAATTGAGGAGCGTTTCAGCTTGTTTTTCATCCAACTTTCTTTTCTGAAAAGTCTGTAAAACCAATTGAATAGATGCAATCGGCGATTTTAATTCATGCGTGATAGAGAGTAAAAAATTGCGCCTTTGATTCGTTAAAGCCATTTCTTTTTTAAAACTGGCATTAATCGCCCATACACCCCACAATAAACCTATGAAAAGTGCACTACCTTCACCCCAAATCATGTATTTTTGCTTGTCGTGTTTTACATTAAGTGATTCATACTGAGGGGTTTTTCTAAAATGTTCTTCATCCAAATAGCTGCCTTCTGCTATCATCTGAAGTTTCAAAATTTCTACTTTTGCTTGTTGATTTTCTTCATTTTTACGAAAAAGCAAGAGTGACCACCACGCAAAAGCCATCAACATATACATAGTGGCGATGATAGTAATAATATGTACGCGACCTGTACGATCTAAATATTGGTTCATATTTACGATGTAAAAAGTGAGAAGAAAATTCTAAAAACCGCATTGAAATAAAATTCGTAAATCAGCATATGTAAGGCGTGTAAAAATAATCGTCATTTCATTCCAAATTGCTGTTTATGCAACTTACAAATTTCGTATTTTGTTTTCGATAATGCACCTTTTACATCGTTTTTTTACACAAATATAACAAGTTTATTCAAAGACATATTTCAGCGTTCAGAACATAGTTGAGATGAACTTGATTTATACTATCCTCACGCGTTTTTATATACGAACTATTACCTTTTCAAAGCTTTAATTAATCATCTTTTTATGACTACAAGCATCGTTATTCCTACATTAAATGAGGCTGATAACATTCAGCAGATTATTTCTTACTTGAAAAAGCACGGCAATGAATCTTTACTTGAAATTATAGTTGTGGATGCCCAAAGCCATGATAATACTGAGGGGGTGGCAACAGCAGCGGGTGCTCGTGTTTTGCAATCACCTAAAAGAAGTCGGGCAGCTCAAATGAACTATGGTGCGCGCCATGCGAAGGGAGAAGTACTTTATTTTGTCCACGCCGATTGCTATCCGCCGACAACTTATATTCATGATATCCAAATACATCTTCAAGAAGGCTACCCGATGGGTTGCTACCGCTACCGATTTGATAGCGATCAATTGCTTTTAAAAATAAATGCATACTTTAATCGTTTTGAGCCGCTTTGGTGTAGGGGAGGAGACGAAACATTGTACATCCAAAAAGATGTATTTGAAACGATGGGTGGTTTTGATGAAAAGTACATCATCATGGAGGAATACGATTTTATAAAACGGGCGAGAGAGCAATTTAAACTCAAAATTATTCCTAAATATGCCGTCGTTTCCGCAAGAAAGTATGAAACCAATAGTTGGTTTAGGGTACAATATGCGAATATGAAAATTTTTAAGATGTTTGAAAAAGGCGTCGAGCCCGAAATAATGGCTCAAACGTATAAGAAATTATTGAATTATAATCGGTAAGATTTAAGGATTATTTTATAGTATTTTTGATAAAAATAAAGTGAAAACGCATTAGGTTTGTAGCCTAAAACTAAATATATGGAATATAGAAAATTAGGAAGAACCGACTTAGAAGTCAGTAAAATTTGCTTGGGAACAATGACTTTTGGCCAACAAAACACGGAAGCCGAAGCACACGAGCAAATGGATTATGCCATTGATCAAGACATCAATATTTTTGACACCGCCGAATTATATGCTGTGCCGGCAAGTGCAGCCAATAACGGTTTGACCGAAAAATACATCGGTACGTGGTTCAAAAAGTCGGGTAAAAGAGATAAGGTTATCTTAGCGACAAAGATTGCGGGGCCTAATCCAGGTTTGACCTTCATTCGCAATCATCAATTGGATTTTTCGAGAAAGCAAATCAACGCCGCTTTAGAGGGGAGTTTGACCCGTTTACAAACGGATTATGTAGATATTTATCAGCTTCATTGGCCTCAGCGCGTTACGAATATGTTTGGAAAATTAGGTTTTACGCATGACCCTAATTGCACTTGGGAAGACGATTTTTTGGAGGTTTTACAGACCGTCACGGATTTGATTAAAGAAGGTAAAATACGTTATTTTGGACTTTCAAACGAAACGCCTTGGGGATTGATGCACGTTATTAGGATGGCTGAAATGCATAATTTAGCTGTGCCTATGAGCATTCAAAACCCATACAGCCTTCTGAATCGCACTTTTGAAATTGGCTTAGCTGAGTGCGCAATTAGGGAAAAATGTGGACTTTTAGCTTATTCTCCAATGGCTTTTGGGCTTTTATCGGGCAAATTTCATAGAAAAGAAGATACACCCAATGACCGCATCAATCAGTTTAAAAACCTTGCACGTTACAACAGCCCGTACTCTTGGGCAGCTACTGAAAAATACATCGCACTCGCTGAAAAACATGATTTGAATGTCGCTCAAATGGCATTGGCTTTCGTTACGCAGCAATATTTCACAACTTCTACCATTATTGGTGCCACTACTATGGAGCAATTGAAAGTGAACATTGAAAGCGCTCATTTGCACCTTTCTGACGATATTTTAAAAGAAATCAACGCTATTCATACCGAAATTCCGAACCCAGCGCCGTAGTTGGATGAAAGATTTAAGACGTAAGATTTAAGACTGAAGATTTAAGATGTAAGACTGAAGAGAAGATGTAAAAAAGTCTTAAATCTTACGTCTTACATCTTAAATCTTA
>JANPHO010000794.1:0-15171 GCA_031424515.1 Saprospiraceae bacterium | reverse complement strand
CGTTGAACTAGCGACTAATTTGGGTGTTGAAGCTGCGAATGAAATATTGAAAAAAGGAGCTGATGTTTTGATAAAAGAAATGAGAAAAGAATAGTAACTAGTATTGAGTATTAGTATCAAGATTGAAATAGTACGAATAAGTGTCTAAAATCTGGATATTGTAAGTCTCTTTACTCACTACTAAATACTCAATACTATTTTAAAATAAAAGATATATACAATCCATGTTAAAAAACGATTTATTATTACGGGCATTAAAAGGTGAAACATTAGAGCGACCGCCCGTGTGGATGATGCGTCAAGCTGGTCGATATTTGCCCGAATACCGTGCGATTAGGGCTAAATACAGCTTTTTTGAACGCTGTCAAAGCCCTGAATTGGTGAGCGAAATCACAATTCAACCAGTGGAATTAGTGGGTGTGGATGCGGCTATTGTTTTCAGTGATATTTTGGTGGTGCCTCAAGCGATGGGTATGGAAGTGCAGTTGGTGGAGAGCGTTGGCCCCATTTTACCAGACCCTATCAAAAGTATGGCTGACGTTAAAAAATTAGTCGTTCCAGACGTAACAGATAGATTGTCGTATGTTTTTGAAGGTTTAAAATTGACTAAAAAAGAGTTGGCAGGTCGGGTTCCACTCATTGGTTTTGCGGGTGCGCCGTGGACTTTGTTGTGCTACATGGTTCAAGGGAAAGGCTCAAAAACGTTTGATGGCGCTAAGGCTTTCTGTTTCACGCAACCCGAAGCAGCCCACGAATTGCTCCAAATGTTGACTGATACGACGATCGCCTATTTAAAAGAACAAGTCAAAGCGGGTGCTGATGTGGTGCAAATATTCGATTCATGGGGCGGGCTTTTGAGTCCCGCTGATTTTGAAAAATTCTCATTTCGTTATATCCGTCAAATTGTGGCGGCTTTAAAAGACGAGTGCCCGACCATTATTTTCGCTAAAGGTGCGTGGTTTGCGTTAGAGGAAATGGCGCAAACGGGTGCCGCAGGCTTGGGAATTGATTGGTGTTTGACCGCTGAAAAAGCCCGTGCTTGGGCAGGTCCAAACGTGACTTTGCAAGGTAATTTTGACCCAGCAAAACTCTTAGCACCGATTCCAGAAATCCGTCAAGCGGTGCATGATATGATTGATGCGTTTGGTACGACCCGATATATTGCCAATTTGGGTCACGGTATTTTACCAAATATTCCTGTTGAAAATGCGAAAGCATTTGTTGAAGCAGTGAAAGAATATGCTTTAGAAGCAATTGTTTAAATAAGATGTAAGATTTTTAGATGCAAGACATAAGACTTTTTAAATAAAATAGTCAAAATACTGAGGGGTATCCAGTCTAATATCTAAAGTCTCAATGTCTAAAGTCTCAATAAATTTATGGAAATCAAAGAGTCATTTGTACAGTTTATACATCAATTACAGGATAAAATTTGTGCTGAATTAGAGATAATTGATGGTAAAGCGACATTTCAAGAAGATGCTTGGCAGAGAGATGGCGGCGGCGGTGGTAAAACAAGGGTCATAAGAGACGGTCATGTTTTTGAAAAAGGGGGTGTGAATACGTCAGCGGTGCATGGGAAGTTACCTGAGACAATGGCTAAGCACTTTGGCGTTACGGAATCTCAATTTTTTGCGTGTGGCATTTCGTTGGTGATTCATCCCATTAATCCGATGGTGCCAACGGTTCATGCCAATTACCGCTATTTTGAATTGTACAATGAGGCTGGTGAAAAAATAGATTCATGGTTTGGTGGTGGCGCTGATTTGACGCCTTATTATATTTTTGAAGAAGATGGCATTCTTTTTCATAAAACGCATAAAGATGCGTTAGACAATTTTGGTGCTGATTTTTATCCAAAATTCAAGCATCAATGCGATGAATATTTCAAAAATACGCACCGCAATAATGAAGCGAGGGGCATTGGTGGTATTTTTTACGATTACATGCGACCAAGTGACGAAATGCCCGCAGAAAGTCTTTTGAATATGGCACAAGCATGTGGACAAGCGTTTATTGATGCGTATATGCCTATCGTTGAAAAACATAAAAATGACCCTTTTACGGAACAAAATCAGCATTGGCAGGGCGTGAGAAGAGGGCGTTACGTGGAATTTAACTTGATACATGACCGTGGCACTTTATTTGGTTTACGCACCAATGGTCGGATTGAGTCCATATTGATGAGTTTGCCAGCTGTGGCTCGTTGGGAATATGATTTTCACCCCGAACCAGAGTCAAAAGAAGCCGAATTATTAGAATATTTAAAACCGAGAGATTGGGTAAAATAGTTATTGATTATTGGTTATTAGTTATTGATTCGTCAAAACCAACAACCAATAATTGATAACCAATAATTAGAAGAAATGTATCAATACGTCAAGGCTTTACATATTATTTTTATTGTTACCTGGTTCAGTGGAATGTTTTATATCGTGCGATTATATGTGTACAATGCCGAAGCCAATGAAAAAACAGAACCTGAACGCAGCATTTTAAGACAACAATTTGATTTGATGATAAAACGCTTATGGTTGGGTATCACCTACCCCTCGGCGGTTTTGACGCTCATTTTTGGGTCTTGGATGTGGTATTTATTGGGTGTAACGCCTGATTGGTTGATGATAAAATTGTGTTTTGTGATAGGTTTATTTCTCTATCATTTTTCACTTGGAGCCATTTACAACCAACAAATAAAAGGCATTTTCAAGTATTCATCACAACAATTGAGAATTTGGAATGAAGTGGCGACCATATTTTTAGTAGCCATCGTGATGTTGGTGGTGGTGAAAGAAAGTATGAGTTTTGTCTGGGGGTTAGTAGGGTTATTTCTTTTCATTATCGTTTTGATGAGTGCGATTAAGTTGTATAAAATTATCAGGGGTTAGCGTGTTTCGTATTTGGTATTTCGTGTATCGTATTTCGGGCGAAACACGATACACTCAACACGATAAACTTAAAAAAATTAACATTTTAAATATTTTCTTACCATGTTAGCAGAAGCAGATAGTGTCACAGTAGAGTTGGGTTATGAAAATTTACTTTCTCAAAAGTTGAGTTCTTTGAAAAAGCAGGGCAATTACCGCTATTTTTTACCATTAAAAAAATCGGTAGAAAATCAGCCCGCTTTTAGTCATGATACTGAGGGGGGTAATAAAACTGTAGTCAACTGGACGACGAATGATTATCTGGGCATGAGTGTGGATGAGGATATCGTGAATGCTTTTGTGGATGTGGCTCGTCAAGATGGTGTGGGCAGCGGTGGCACACGCAATATATCAGGCACAACGATTCGCCACACTGAGTTAGAGAGAACAATAGCTGATTTGCATCAAAAATCAGGTGCCTTGATATTCACAAGCGCTTACGTTGCCAATTCAACGGCTATTTCGATATTAGGAAGAGCATTTCCGGATACTTTGATATTTTCAGATGAAGAAAATCACGCTTCGATGATTGAAGGCGTGAAACTAAGTCGTTGTGAAAAGCTGATTTTTAAACACAACGATTTAGCACATTTAGAGCAATTATTGGCAGCTACGGATATTAATCGTCCTAAAATAGTCTTATTTGAGTCGGTTTATTCCATGTCTGGCACGATTGCGCCTATAAAAGCGATTTGTGATTTGGCTAAAAAATACAACGCCCTTACATATCTCGACGAAGTACACGGTGTGGGCATGTATGGCGAATTTGGAGAAGGAGTCGCAGGTGAGCACAATTGTTTGGATGATGTCGATGTCATCAATGGTACTTTGGCAAAAGCATATGGTTGCATGGGTGGTTATGTAGCAGCGAGCGATACCATCATTGATTACATCCGCAGCTTTGGAGAAGGTTTTATTTTTACGACTTCATTGCCGCCCGCTGTGTGTTCAGCAGCAACAGCGAGTATCAAAAAGGTAAAAAACAGCCCCGATTTGCGTCAAAAATTTCATAAAAACGTCAGAATACTGAGGGGTCTCTTCCGTGAAAACGGTATTTCATTTGAAGAAAATCCGTCGCACATCACCCGCATCATCATCGGCGACCCGAAGAAAACAAAAGCCGTAACGGATAGACTTTTCAATGAATTTGGCATCTATTTACAGCCTATCAATTTCCCCACTGTACCAAAAGGCAGAGAAGGTCTGCGCATTGTGGTCACGGCTCGTCATACGCAGGAGTATATGGAGAATTTGGCTTTTGCATTGAAGGAAGTGCTGCTTACTTTATAGCCCCTCTCTTTCTAAATCATGAGGAAAGGTATTAGGTGGTATTTTATCCGCAAAATGATCGACAGGTAATACTTTGCCAAATCTTTTCATATTTAATTTTAATGCCCCTGTCTCGGTATAGCGTTGAATATTCACAAATTTATGTCCCCACATGACTTCTTCATTTCCAAAATATGAAAATTCCTTAAATATTATTTGACGATGGGCTTCGTCAAAAGCTTTTACCTGCACAAAAAATTCTAATCTATCCCTATCAAACTCTTCTTTAGTCAGCCCATATAAAGGACTTTTTTCATCAATGGGATGAACTACCGTCCACGGAACCGATAAATAAGGAATCCTTTTACGGAATAAAAACAATTGATAAAAGCGCTTTTTATAACGGCCATCCACCATCTCCAATTTTATAAGGTCGAGTGTTACCTCCAAATCCACAAGTTTGTTTTCATACTCATTGGCAAGCATAAACTTAAAACCATAGCCATCTTTAAAGTTCTCAATTACTGCTACGTCGCTCAATCTAACCTCTACTTGCGGCTGCGTGAATTTTGCGTAAAATAGACCCGTTACTACTGAAAAGAAAATCCATCCCGTGAATGATTCCATGGCGGCAATAAAATTAGCCCCCAGACAACTTGGAAATACATGCCCATAGCCCACTGTAGTAAACGTTTGGGTACTAAAAAAGAATACATCCATCAACTCTTGCCAGAAAGAAGGGCGATCTACCACATTTTTAAGACAATTAATACCGCCTACTGAAAAATAGCAAATTGAAAAAAAAAGATTAATAATGATAAACGCTGTGAACGCATATAAGAGCAATCTTTGCCAAGTCACCTTAAGCAAATGATTATAAACCACAAAGGAATTGAGTGTATCTTTGTGCACATTCAACTCACCTTCGCGATTAAGCAATCGGGTTGGTTTATTTTTTTCTCTTTTCTTTCTATCCATTCCGTAAAAATAGTGTAAGTATATTAAAGATTAAAATGTTTCTGTATTAGTTTTGAATCAAATTTACGTCATATCTCTTATGTCATAAATCTAAAACCCATTGTTGTTTTCAGTAAAATATCTTAAAATTACAGGCGTTTTCAATTTTTAGTAGTATGAATACACAAGCCTGTTAAACAATAACCTATTATTTCATGAGAAATAGTTTTTCAACTTTTATAGCGATTCTTTTTTTCAGTCTGCTTGCTACCCCCTCAGTATCTCACGCCCAAAGCTTCGCCGATAACGTAAAAATGTACAGAGAGCATTATCGAGAGAAGTTTTTGAACGGCTCAAAGAACTTGCTCAAAGAAGAAGACTTGAAATATCTCCGCTTTTATGAGCCCGATTCTACCTATATCGCGTTGGCTTCCATTGAGTTCACGCCCGATGCCAAAGAGTTTTCAATTCCTACTTACAGTGGTTTGCAACGTCCGTATATCAAATATGGCATTTTATCCTTTATTTTAAAAGGCGAAAAGCTCAATTTAAGTGTTTATAAAAACCTTATGCTCAAGGATAATCCTGCTTTTCAAGATTATCTTTTTATTCCTTTTAAAGACTTGACTAACAGCAACGAGACTTACGGTGGTGGTCGTTATCTCGAATTGCGCACGGGAGAATTCAAGGATGGCAAAGTCCTGCTTGATTTTAATATTTGTTACAATCCCTATTGTGCATATAGTGAGGGCTTTAATTGCCCAATTCCCCCTTTTGAAAACCATTTAGCCGTAAAAATAGAAGTGGGTGAAAAGAATTTTGCTAAAAGTCATTAAAATCAGGAAAAAAGTGTTTCAAATAAAATATAACTCAATTTTAATATCTAATAGAATGAAATTACGTGTTTTAGTTTTAATGTTTTTAATATCGGGTTTTATTACCCCCTCAGTATCCCATGCTCAAGTAGCGCCTAAAAAGCCTACTTCATCGGATATTTACACGGCTTTAAAAAAGCTACAAACATTGGGTTCAGTACTCTATGTAGCAGCGCATCCCGATGATGAGAATACTCGCATGATTTCCTATTTTGCCAATGCGCGCAATATTGATGTTACTTATCTATCCCTCACACGAGGCGATGGCGGGCAAAACTTGATTGGCAATGAGTTGCGTGAAATGTTGGGTGCTTTGCGGACGCAAGAGCTTTTAATGGCGCGTTCGGTGGATGGTGGCAAGCAGATGTTCAGCCGTGCCAACGATTTTGGCTTTTCAAAAAGCCCCGCTGAAACATTCAGGACTTGGAATAAAAGCGAAGTCCTTTCGGATGTGGTTTGGGCAATGAGGAAAGTGCAGCCCGATATCGTTATCAATCGTTTTTCAACGGATACTTCTTTCGATACGCATGGGCATCATACAGGCTCAGCGATATTAAGCAACGAGGCTTTTGACATTGCCAATGACCCCTCAGTATATCCCGAACAATTGGCTTTTTACAAAGCTTGGCAACCCAAACGCCTGTTCTGCAACATGACATGGTGGTTTTATGGCAATCAAGATTCTTTTAAAAAAGTAGCTGAGCGTGAAAAGTTCATCACGTTCGATGCAGGCGTTTATTTACCGAATAAAGGTAAATCGAACGATGAAATTGCCGCTGAAAGCCGTTCCATGCACCGTTGCCAAGGTATGGGCATGCTCAGCTCAAGAGGCAATACGCCCGAATATTTGCAAGTGTTGAAATTAGCTAAAGGTGAAACAAAGCCCACAAAAGACCCTTTTGAAGGCATTAATACCACTTGGTCGCGCTTAGAAGGTGGTGCACCTATCGGAAAGCTTTTAGAAGAAATCACTAAGTCGTTTCAATATGACGACCCTTCTGCAAGTATTCCAAATCTATTAAAAGTCCGCAAAATGATACTAGCCTTACCAAGCAGTACTTGGAAAGATAAAAAACTTGTTGAAATCGAGAAAGTCATTCAATGGAGTTTGGGACTTTTTATTGAAGCAACATCCAAGGATTATTCAGTGACCCCTAATAGCCAAGCTGAAATAACCCTTGAATTAATCAATCGGTCAAATGTTTTAACGTCTTTAAAAAGCGTTAAAGTATTACAGAAGTTAGCCTCTAAAGGCAATTGGTTTACTTCGGTGGATTCTTCATACAAGACAGATTTAAAAAATAATATCTCTAAAACATTGAAATACAATGTTCCCATTGATTTTGATGCGGTTACTACCAATCCATATTGGCTTGAAAAAGCAGGGACACTGGGTTTGTATAATGTAAGCAGCCAAATACTGAGGGGTCTCCCCGAAACACCGCGCAGCCTTGAAGTAGAGGTAGCCGTTACTATTGGTGACCAAAATATTGTTTATCGCACGCCTATTGTTTACCGTACGGGCAATCCTGCAAAAGGGGAGGTATATCGTCCGTTAGAAATTACCCCCTCAGTATTTGTGAATTTGGTAGAGAAAGTTTATGTATTTCACAATACAGAGCCTAAAAACATCAGTTTTATCGTAAAATCAGGGGCTGAAAATGTAGCAGGTATCTTGAAACCTAAAGTGCCAAAAGGTTGGAAATTAGAACCCGAAGCCTTGGATTTTAATTTAAAAGTAAAAGGCGAAGAGAAAGTAGTGAACTTTAAACTATTCCCACCCGAAGGTGAAAACGAAGCGACTATTAGTGCTCAAGTTTTGATGATGCCTAAAATGGCAGTTAGAGATAACAATGTTGAATATCAACCAGTTACAACCAAATCAGTTAAATTTATTGAGTATGACCATATCCCCACTCAAACCGTTTTACAGCCGGCGGATGCCAGAGTAGTAAAGGTCAATATTGAAAGAAGAGGTAATAATATCGGCTACTTCATGGGTGCAGGCGATGACATGCCCGCGTGTTTGCAGCAAATTGGGTACAACGTGACTCAGTTAGTTGATCAGGATTTTCAGTCTTCAAGTTTACAGCGTTTTGATGCCATTGTAATGGGTATCAGAGCGTATAATACCAAGGATAAATTGAAGTATTACAACGAAAAATTGATGGAATACGTCAAAAACGGGGGAACTTTGATTGTTCAATATAACACCAATGGGCGCGATTTATTAGTGCCACAGTTTGGACCTTATCCGTTCAAACTTGGAAGAGGTAGAACAACCGAAGAAGAAGCTGAAATCCGCATTTTGAAACCCGAACACCCTGCACTGAATGTACCTAATAAAATCACTAAAAAAGATTTTGATGGGTGGGTTCAAGAGCGTGGTTTGTACTTTTTGAGCGAATGGGACAATAAATATGACGCTGTGCTGAGCTGTAATGATGTCAATGAGAAAAAAGAAGATGGTGGCTTGATGATAGCTAAAGTCGAAAAAGGCTATTTTGTGTACACCGGCTACTCTTTTTTTCGACAACTACCAGTGGGTGTGCCGGGGGCGTATAGATTATTCGCTAATCTGTTGTCGTTGGGTAAGCAATTGCCTTAATAATCTGTCAAAGTTTGATTTTCGCTAAACTCTTGGAAAGTTTGAAACTTTCCAAGAGTTTTGTACCAACTATCCATCAACTATAGCTTGTGTTAGGGATAGTAAAGGGGAATCTTGCTGATTCCCCTTTACTTTTTACCTATAAATTTCACTCCAATAGCCCCGCATTATCTTTCAAATCCACGCCGCTATACTGCAATCTAAAGGACTCTTTTACCAAATAAAGGATTTTCTCCGCCGCATTTTTATAACTCAAACCCTCCAAGCGGATATTGGAGATACAATTACGGCTTTCGTCCGTCAAGCCTATTTTAGGGTTAAAAGTTAAATATGCCCCCATGCTATCGGGCGATGATAATCCAGGGCGTTCACCTATCAGAATAATTGAAAATTGGGCATTGAGTAAAAAACCGATTTCATCAGCAATCGCAACTCGTCCAAGTTGCGTTATACTGAGGGGGGCTATTGAAAAGCCCAATTGTTGTAAAAAAGGGATTAAAATTTCCAATAAAGGCACCGCATGATTGTTAATCGCCGTTGCTGACAAACCATCAGCGATGATTATGGCAATATCCATTTTCGGATTATCGCCTTGCAATTGTTCTTTTGACGCTTGATTCAATTGCCTACCGTAATCGGGTCGTTGAAGATATTCATGTCTGCTTTGCGCTTTGCTGTGCAACGTGTAAATCGGTAATTGAAACTTTTTTAAATCCTCAATCAACGCTGTTTCATTCAGTTCGGAATATACGGCATCCCGTGCGTGGGCATGAGCCATTTTAAAATTTAAAGACTCTTTTAAGGGTATCGCCACACCCGTGCGACCCAACGCAATACGGGCATCCGTGAATGCCTTCAAAGGTTGCCAAACATCGGCTTCTACGCTATTATGTCTCTGTAATTCACTCATTTTATTTTTGAATTGAACTTGAACCAAGTTTAAAACTTGGTTCAAGTTAATAATCACTCAATAGTAAGTGCGATGAATTAATATTCATTCTATTGCCATTTTCATCCAAAATACCTTGATTTAAAAGCCAACTTTCAAACTCTGGCGCAGGTTTTTTATTTAAAACCTTTCTTAAATACAGCGCATCGTGAAAAGATGTGGATTGATAATTCAACATAATATCGTCCGCCCCCGGCACACCCATAATGAAATTACAACCTGCCACCCCCAACAAAGTCAACAAATTATCCATGTCATCTTGATCCGCTTCGGCGTGATTAGTGTAGCAAATGTCCATGCCCATAGGCAAACCCAGTAATTTACCGCAAAAATGGTCTTCCAAAGCCGCTCTGATAATCTGTTTTCCATCGTACAAATATTCGGGTCCAATAAAACCCACCACTGAATTAACCAAATGCGGTTTGTATCTTCTCGCCACGGCATAAGCCCTCGCTTCGCAAGTCTGTTGGTCAACGCCTTCGTGTGCATTGGCGGAGAGTGACGAGCCTTGACCCGTTTCAAAATACATGACATTATTTCCCACCGTTCCTCTTTTTAAACTCAAAGCTGCATCGTACGCTTCATCGAGTAGGGAAAGTGAAATACCAAAACTACTATTTGTTTTTTCCGTTCCACCAATGGATTGAAAAACCAAATCAACGGGCATATTCTGATTAATGAGTTGCAAAGTTGTTGTAATATGGGCTAAAATGCAGCTTTGAGTCGGAATATTAAATTTTGAAATTAAGCCGTCCAACATATTCAAAAGCGTTGCCACTGCCGTTGGGCTATCCGTTGCAGGGTTGATGCCAATCACCGCATCTCCACTGCCGTACAACAAGCCATCAATCATACTTGCAGCAATGCCTTTGGCGTCATCAGTTGGGTGATTGGGTTGCAAACGGGTGGAAAATCTGCCTTTTAAGCCAATGCTATTTCTAAAACGGGTGATGACTTCGCATTTTTGAGCCACAAAAATAAGGTCTTGATTGCGCATTAATTTGCATACTGCAGCAACCATTTCAGGTGTAAAAGCAGAAGAAAGCTGTTGTAAAGTTAGGGTGTCAGCGTCTTCGCTCAGCAGCCAATTGCGTAAATCACCGACTGTAAAATGGGCGATTGAAGCAAAGTTATCTGCATCGTGAGTATCTATAATCAGCCTTGTAATGGCATCTTTTTCGTAAGGAATGACCGCTTCATTTAAAAAGGTTTTCAAAGGTACATCAGCTAAAGCGATTTGCGCTGCCACCCGTTCTTCATAACTTTCCGCCGTCAAACCAGCCAATGCATCACCGCTTCTGAAAGGCGTCGCTTTAGCCATCATTGTTTTTAAATCATTGAAAACATAACGGTGATTTTTTACGGTAAAATGGTAAGGCATTTTATTGAAATAGCTTTTAACACATTGAAAATCAATTAAATACTGAGGGGGTGTCTGCTTTTGTTGTTTTTAAAATTTTAAATAAAACTATTAAAACGATCAAAGCGCCAAAAAAAATAAGGCTCAATTCCCAATTATAATACGTAATGGATATCAAACAAATAACCGAAAGAACCAAAGCTGTTATCGGGAAATAAGGGTAAAACGGGGCTTTAAAAGGTCGCTCCAACTCAGGTTCTTTTTTACGTAAAATAAACAAACTGACCATACTGATAATGTACATCACCACGGCACCCAACACCGAAAGTATAATCAACTTGTCTGTTTTACCCGAAAAAATAGCAATAATGCCGATGATACCACCCACTATCAATGCCCAATAAGGCGTTTGGAAACGTGGGTGCACTTTTGATAAAAACGAAGGCAAGTAATTTTCCCGCGCTAAAGAGAAAATTTGCCTTGAATAACTCATGATGATGCTGTGAAACGATGCCACCAAGCCGAATAAACCAATGCTCGCAAATATTTTAGTCCAACTATTGTCTTTTCCTAAAACGATACCAATGGCTTCGGGTAAAGGATAATCAATGGTTGAAAGATTTTTCCAATCCGTGATACCGCCAGTGAAAACCATAACGCCCAAAGCCAATACAACCAAAGTAGCAATGCCCAAAATGTACCCTTTCGGGATGTTTTTCTGTGGATTTTCGGTTTCTTCGGCTACCATTGCCACCCCTTCAATCGCTAAATAAAACCAAATGGCAAATGGCAAAGCCGCAAAAACACCGCTCCAACCGAAGGGCATGCTGTTTTGCATAAAGTTTTTTAATTCAAAATGAGGCGCAACGATGCCCATAAAAATCAGCAATTCTAATACTGCCAAAATCGTAACGACCAAAGCAAAAAGAGCGGATTCTTTTACCCCCAATAAATTGATAGCAGTAAAAAGAACATAACAGCCAATAGCAACGCTCACAATATCCAAATTGGGATATAAAAAATGCATATAACTGCCCAGAGCATAGGCAATGGCAGGTGTGGCAAATAAAAACTCAATCAAAGTAGCATACCCAGCAACCAAACCACCAATGGGACCCAACGCTCTGTAGGCATAAGTGAATGGCCCTCCCGCATTCGGAATAGAGGTAGTCAACTCTGTAAAACTGAAAATAAAAGTGATATATAAAACAGTAACGACAAGCGTAGCTATCAGCATACCGACCGTACCCGCCACTCCCCAACCATAGTTCCAACCAAAATATTCGCCTGAAATAACCAAACCCACAGCAATTGCCCAAAGATGAACCGCCGTTAAAGCCTTTTTAAGAGAAGGATTGGATGATGCCATATTCTGATTGTCTTTCCACAAAAATAAACTTTATTCACAGAAGTAAACTAAAAGTGTAAGTTAAGTTTTCAGGCGCTCATTTTAAATTGATTAGAGAAAAAATATCGTCTTTTACTGAGGGGGTATTAGCTTTATTTTAGAGAAAATAAAAATTAGAACAAATGTACTAATTTGTTCAAAATCCAGTAAAAAATCGTTTCTATGTTGTTTTATTTATAAATCTTACCCTTTTTTATATTTTAGTCTAAAAATAATTGGAAATATGATATACATAAAATCTTGTTTCTACTTCTATATTTTCCATAGCTTCATTTTTTCACAATTAGTACATTTGTTCTAATTTCTAAAATTCAAGCCTATTTTACCTATATTTTCCCCGAAAAAGGTCTTGGTTAATAGGCATTTAAAATATAAAAATATAAACGAGGAATCACGTTTTTCGCTTTTTTTTCTTCGCCGCAGGAAAAAGGATGTTATTTAATATCAAACGATATCCCGCGGAATTGGGATGCAACGATAAATCAGTATCAGGGTCAGTGTGTCGATGCTGATAATCTTCTGGGTCATGCCCACCATAAAAAGTAAAAAAACCTTGACCCACTACGCCATGGATATAACGGGTTTCAGCAAAAGGCTTGGTTTCACCTAAAATAAGGACTTCTGGCTTAAGGCATTTATTTTTAAAAGAGGTTGTTTGACCCATAAAGCCTTTAACTACCTTAGTATGGTTTTGCGTTAACATAGTCGGCACAGGATCCCATTTGGCGGAGAAATCAAATAAGGTAAAATAATCAATACTCATATTTCTATTACGCCTCATGCTGTTGTCAATAGTTGAAAACTCCATACCCGTAGCGCGGGTAAATATTTGAAAGTCTTTAAAGGCAAAAGTTTTATTAAAATCCAATTTCTCTTGCGCATCAGCATCAGTTCCATCTCCATCAAACATAGATTCACATATATCAGTTCCTTCGGCTGCCAAGGCAACGTCAAAACTCTCCGTAGCTGAGCACATGGCGAAGATAAATCCCCCGCCTATGGTAAACTCTTTTATCTTTTTAGCGACAGCTAATTTGCATTGTGAAACTTTAGCAAAGCCAAAAGAACGGGCTAATAACTCTGCTTTGAGTTTGCGCTCTTCATATTCTTGAGGGTTGCCACGCCACATCGTAAACCGCCCATGTTGCCCCGTAAAATCTTCGTGATGGAGATGTAGCCAATTATAGTTGAGCAGTTTCCCTTCTAAAACCTCTTTATCATATAACATTTCAAAGGGAATTTCAGCGTATTTTAAAACTGTTAAAACGGCATCATTCCATTTTTCAAGACCGTTACCTTTGGTATCTGCATCGGGGGTATAAACGGCTATTTTAGGAGCTACCTCAAGTTTCATGTCCTCCATATTGATTTGAGGGTTTTGTATTTCATTTTGAATACCCTTGAATTGAGCATCCGAAATAACTTGGTAAGTGACACCCCGTGCCTTACATTCTTTTTCAAATTCTAAACGATGTGGAAATGCAAAACTCCCACCTCGATAGTTCAAAAGCCAGTGTGCTTCCACGTCTTTTTGTAAAACAAAAAAGGTCATCCCATAGGCTTTTAAATGATCTTTTTGCGCAATATCCATTGGCAAAAAGATATAAGCTGCCTGTACAGTAATGATAGTAAGACTGGCCAATATGACTAAAAATACTTTTTTTCCCATGGCAAGAAGTTTTATTGTTAATCATGGTTTCAAAATCATGGTTAAAAGAATCAATAAATTTAATCCATTTTATGATGAAAAACTGTCATTTTAGCCATACACCTTTTTTGTCCTATTGAGAGAGTAACAAAAAAAGATTTATCCTCTTAGCCCCTCAGTATATTCTATTTTTTCACTACCTGTCACATTGATTTAGCTCTATTACTTGAAGAGCTATTTTTAAAATAAGTAAATCAATAAGTTATTTAGATTAATTCAAAATAAGGCATCAAAACATTTGGAAATTCAAAAACCCGTTTTACTTTTGTGTCGCTATTTTTAATTAATCTAAATAATAATAAAATGAAAGCTTATTATCAAACATTACTTTTAATCGTATTCTCCTTTACTTCTCTCATGGCTTATACTCCGAACGGTGAGACGGGTTCGGTCAACGGGATTGTTTTAGATGCTTCTCGTCAGCCGATTGTCGGTGCAAGTGTGGTTCTGAAAGGAACCGTTCGGGGTGTGGCGACCAACGATAAGGGAGAGTTTTCCATAAAAAATATTGAAGTGGGTACTTATACATTGGTTGTCTCGAGTGTAGGTAGTCAGATTGTAGAAAAATCGGTAAATGTACTGAGGGGGGGCACAACAACAGTCAATATCGAACTTTTGGAGCTTGATTTGTCTCTTCAAACCCTTCACGTGGTATTTAACCGAGGTTTAAGAGGGAATGACCACATGGCTGAGGTCAGTAATTATACCATCAATGCCACTAAAAAGAACGAAGTTATCCGCCTTGATCGCCTCGACGCCAACTTGGCAATGAACAATACCCGACAAATTTATGGCCGTATTCCGGGTATTCACATTTGGGAAAGCGATGGCTCTGGCATACAGCCTGGCTTGGCGTCAAGGGGTTTGAATCCTAATCGTTCTTGGGAATTCAACGTGAGGATGAATGGTTATGATATTACACCTGATCCAATGGGTTACCCTGAAGCGTACTATAACCCTCCGATGGAAGTCGTTGACCGCATCGAAATTATTCGTGGTGCATCGTCTTTGCAGTTTGGCCCTCAATTTGGGGGCTTACTGAATTATGTTTTACGCAAACCCGATATTTCTACCCGTTTTACGGCTGAAACTCAAAATACTATGGGCAGT
>JANPHO010000793.1:0-9736 GCA_031424515.1 Saprospiraceae bacterium | reverse complement strand
CAAAGGGGTAAAAATGGTTCACTTGCTTGACATCAGATGCGACTATACACCATCATTATTGGCATCGCTGTACGTCACCCGGGTGTTGCCGAGGTGGTCTTTTATGTTGTATTCATATACATACGCCCCTGCTTGATTCACCACTGCCCCCTCAGTATGGGCGAATCTATCGAGCACATCATTTTTGTACTCTATGCCACCGATATAATCCCGTCTCTCTTGCAGCGCATTATTGGCATACGTGGATTTACGCAACTTCGCCCCTGAAGCATCATAAATGAATTCAATGCGGTTATTACCCGTAAAGCTAATCACCAAAGGCAAATTTAAGTGATTATAGGTAATACTGGTGATATTTTTATTCAAGTCAGAGGTTAAGTTACCGTTGGCATCGTAGGTGTAAAGTGAATTATTGGTCGCTGTTTTAAAGCCCCTTACCGCATACCCTGTATTGCCCGCATCGGTAACTTTATCCAATCTATTGGCGTCAGATGGGTTGTAGGTGTAAGTTAAATTATCAATCATGTTAAAAAGACCCACTGGAAAGCCATAAATACCCCCAATATTCGACCATAAGCCATTTCTGGTCAATGATTGAATATTTCCCCTCAAGTCATAAGTCTGTTTTTCTTGAAACTTATTATCCGTTTCGTACTGCGAATTCCACCCTTTTGACGCCCAATTTGAGCCATGAATATCGGTATAATTCGCTTCCGTTAACCTATCCAAATCATCGTATTTGTATGAATACCCTTGCGCTTCTTTCCCCGCCACTTGCCACTCGATTTGGCTGATATTGCCATTGCGCTGCGCTGCGCCCGCTCCTGGGTAGGCGGTATTGGGATTGTCATAGCGAATGATTTCTTTGAATAAATCAGCATTGTGTTCACCACTATTTGCGGCAGGAAATTGGTAAATAGCATTTTCATAAGCTACTTGTGCTGCTCCTACGCTACTCCCCGCAAACAACGGTAAATCCAAAGCCGAAGGTAAAAAACCACTATTGATACTGGTCAAAAAGCCACGGTCGTTATAAGCAAAATCCGTTGATTGCAAATATTTGTTATTCACAAAAGCGGTATTTTTCTCCGTTACTTGGTCTTTGAAATTATAAACCATATTGGCGAGGGTAAAAGTTGGAACACCTACTTGTGCCCCGTCAAGTGCATGGGTATATTTCATGTTGGTCATTCTTCGACCATTATCATAGGTAAAATCAGTGCGTGTCCGTACTTCCCTCTTTGGCAGTGTACCGTTCGCTGCATTGCCATACATATACCGAAGGGTATAATCAGGCTGCTGCATACCATTATAAGCCGATACTGTCCAATCCACGCCATATCCATCAGAATCTAAGACGGGTCTATTGGGTAGTGGTCCATTGAGCAAATGCTGTTTACCCATCCAGATGGGATTACCAGTATATTCAAGCCCTACTCGACGCTCAATGTACGACCACACAAAATTAGTAACAGTGGGATTAGCAGGGTCAATCACTCTTGCTCCTTGGTGCCTCACCCAACTCCGATTGGTATAATATTGAGTTTCAGTCAATCTATCAGCATCGGCAACGGTAACCGCCAGTGCTGTACTGAGGGGTGATGCCGTTGTGACCCAACCCGTTCTTAAAACCTGTCCAATAGTATTGTACTGCGTACCCATGTATCGATTGGCATTGCCACCATAAGCGGGGTTTCGCATGTTCCCATCTTGCACCAAAGTCAGAAGGTCTCTTTCATCGTAAAAGAATTTTTGAGGATCAGCACCCGGTACTTTCTTCTCAATTAAGCGATTACGGCTGTCGTAAGTATAAGAAAATACCAATGTCGCAATCGGATTACCTGACGCATCTAAAGCACCCGGAGGAATAACCATCACTAAACTACCATAATCATCATAAATATTGTAGGTATCTACATTCTGTCCATTCAAAAACTTACGGGTTAAAATAGCCCGACCAAGTTTATCCTTATAAATTTCGGTTTTGCCAACAGAGGTAGCAGTTGGTAAAATAGCCGAACCGTTTTCATCCCAAGTAGTCGTTTTATAAAATAAGCCAGCAGGATGATAAACATTATTATTTGTCACTGTACCGCTTGCTCCTTGTACAGGAGTGAATATAAAATTCCTTACATTATCTGCCGCTGTATTGGTTCCATAACTCATCGTAACAGAAGTACCATCCACATTCGTTTGTTTTAATGGTCGACTGAGGGGTGACTGCTCATACGTTGGGAAGGTAAAAGGCGTACCCGCTACAAGGGTTGTACCTGTACTTTGAAACGGTAGGTAGCCTTTATCTTGCCGACCAATATTGTCATACGTGACAATATTGACTTGATTCTGTCCCGCTGGGGTATAATTTTCTCGCACCGTGCTGATTGGACGCCCCAAACCATCCATATACTGTTTTGTACTGAGGGGGGTCGTTACGCCTTTGAAAGAGCTCGAAGTACCAACGTAGCTGAACGGATTACTGGCATCTTTATACTGGTATGTATAATTAATGGTGGCTTGAATATCCGTACCATCGTCTTTCATGCGGTTATCCACTTTTTGCAAACGTTGTAAGGCATCGTAGTAAAACTTGGTACGCAATCTATTTTCATCAAGTACTTGGGACACCATATTGGTATTGAGCTTATACTCATAGTTCCAAGTCAAACCACCGAAGGTTTTAGACGTTAAAAGTTTATTCGTCCAGCCATAAGTTTCAGAAACTGAAAACCCTTGTTTAGTCGTACTGGTGGGAAGACCCGTTGTGCTTTCATAGGTATTGATGGTCATTTTAGTATCCCACGTTATTGCATCGCGGCGCAAGGATTGAATTAAAGCCGGTCTGGGAAAATAGCCGTAAGTTGTACTGAAACTACCATATAGGGTTTGTGACCCACTTTTTAAAACATTATTGATGTATTGTTCTGTTTTCAATGGCACACCAACCATATTGCGATTGATGAGGTCGGTATTGCCCATTTCATGAGCATAATAGGTTTTGGTTTTATACGGGATATAATCACTATTGGTCACTGTTGTTTCAACTGGGTTGTGATGTTGCCAAGTAGAGTTGTAAACCATGCTGGTAGTCGTGGTGACACCATCTACTGTTTCTGTTTTTTGATTCATCACAACATTATAATCCGTTTTAACCCGATAGCGTTTGAGACGCCCATAACTCTGTCCCGAAGGAGAAATAATAACACCCACTGCGGAGTCTCTGACGGCTTCTGTGTATTGGTAATTGACCGTTTTTTGTACTACATTCCCTTCGGTCACATGAATTTCACTCGTCAAATTACCCACTTGACCACTGATACTGGTTTCGGGAATTGCGGGATAAGTGGGGATTGTATTGGAGGAAGCTGGTAAATCTGTGTTATAATTATACTCTGAATAACCCACTCCTGCTTGCCGTACGATAACAGTACTGTAGCCCACTGGGCTGGTCTGGTTATTCAGCGCCACACCTAGAATAGTGCCTTTGGCGATTTTAGCAACGTAGGGTGTTGTCGGATGTGTATTTGCATCGTACAGGGCGTAAGAAGGACTTATAACATTATTATTAACTTGTTGTGGCATTATTTGTTCATTCGAGGGGGGGTATTGTAAATCGTATGCTGTACGACTTAAAGTGGTTATCATCAAATCTTGAACAGCTGAAGGCTTTGAAAATGCTACCCCTGTTGAAAGATTATTCTTCTTGTACTCGTAATTTTTTACGATATTGATAGACGGATTAACCCCATCACTGGTTGTTACCGTTTTTACCCGCATGCCACCACCTACTTTTTCACCATTATCAACTATTCCCAATGTGTGGGTAAATACTCTTAATTCAATGGCATAATTACCAACCATTGGTTCGGGAAATATTTGAATGGTGATATTATCCGCTGAGCTTAATAGGGGTGCAGCCGTAAGTTCAAAATCAACTAAGAAATTACCCGAAAAACTTCTACTGGATTGGCCTTGATCTATAGAGAATTGTATTTTATCTTTGACAGGAAGTGGGTTGCCATTTCGGAAGACCTTCGTTCGAAACTGGACTGATGCTGGACTTGGTCCACCAAAGTAGCTGATTTTGGCAGTATATTTCAAGCGTGTCGCATCCGTTCCCGCTGGCAAACTGATATTCCCATTAGACATAGTTAAAGTATTACTGGCCATGGTGTATTTATTGTCAAATTGACTATACAACTTAAAATCCTCTACCTTACTTTTATACTTATTGGGTTCATATTCAAATTGGGTAAAACCACCCGTTGGATAATTGATTTTAAAAAGTGACCCTTCCTGCACATCTGGAAAAGAAGGTTTTTTATCACCGCTTACCCCATCACCAAACAATTTTAAATCATTGGTAATATTAAAAATCATCGGGCTAATGATATTGTAATCAACGCCTATTCGGGACGATTCTGCTTGTGCTTGAGCCGCAATTTCGCCCGTTGTGGTATTAAAAGTACTCTCAGGGATGCCATAATCTACTCGACTAGCAGTATATATCTCTCCTTGTCCACCCAATCCTGCATTATTGGTTTTACCATTATTAAAACCCCAATGGTCAATGGCATAGGATTTTCGGCGGGGTAATTTAGCATTCACGCCATCGGGATGGGGCGTTTCACCCGTATTGATATATTCAAAACTGTGTTTACTTTGAGTGGCTACCGTCTCCGCAGCATCCATTTGAGTGAGACTTTTTAAGCGTAAGCGATAAATATCGCTATCCGTATTCAATGCACCCGAAATAGATGGACTGCCCGAAGTACCGCTCACGAAATAATCAGTCTCAAATTTAAATTTCTTGAGCGTTGCCAAAGCACTGTCTTTCAATACGATGTATTCTAATGCTCTTGCCATTCCAATACTTTGCAGGGCTGGATAATTGGTTGTAAAAAAGGTCGAGGCCGTTGCATCTAAGTCTTTTCTATCCACCGTTTTGGTGATAAAATCCATTTTCTCCCATTTCGTAGATATGCGGTTAAGTTTGGCTGCTACCACATCCGTGTGCATTGCTCTTTCATAAACCAATCTTGTATCTGAAACCTCGGTAGAACCTAAATTGGTATAGCGATAACGCTCTTGATTATAGTCCAAAGCGATGGAGTTAAGCCCGTCCGCACTTTCTACTTTTGTCAAATACCAAGCAGAAACGGTTACATCAAAATCTGCTTGTTTGGCATAAGTGTAATTCATCGTCAAATCCACTGCTTTATCGGAGCCATCAAATTCATTGGCATTGGGCTGACCGAAATAGTATTTTGTACCATCGGGTACAGTGATAACCCAATAATCAAATCTACCGCACCAAGCATTATTTCCTTGAACAAAATAAGGTCTAATTTTTACATCTTGATTAGAAGAGCTAACCATTATTTGTGGGTTATTAGGATCAATACAGCCACCTGCTTTTATGTAAAATTTACCCGTATAACCCCCTACATTAAAGTTAAACGCATCCGGTTCGGTATCTAAATAGCCTTCCCATATATTAGCTGCCGTAAGTGGCGGGTCATAAGTGTAGCCTGGAGCTGGATACAAATCATTATTCATTTGGGTCAGCGTTCTTCTGGCGTAACCAAAACCGCGCACAAAACCACTGCCATTTCGATTAAGTCCTTCGTCTGGTGCATTTCTAACCGTTCTGGTTATAGCTCCGCCCGCGTTGAGCGTCCAATTTGAACCGACCCAACTGGAGGTTTCCGTGACTTTTACCCCAGAAGCGTGATAACTCAAAGAAACGGGAACGGATAGCCCCCCTGTTTCTGTCAATGTATGAATGGGAATACCGACATTAGGAATACCCGTGTGCAAACTGATGGGAATGTCTCCATACTTTCCTAACGAGGCAGCATTTGGAGGGTTTACCGTCACATCGTTCAGATAATTGCTGTTTTGGGCTTTAGCCGCAATTGATAGGATACTTAAAAAGCAAAGGACAAAAAACTTACTTGTGTAATTAAGCTTCATTTTTATATTTTTTTATATTTTGAAAATTTATGAAATAAGTCTGTTATATCTATTTTAGAAAATAGGAGTTCGTGGAGTACTGAAGCATTGAAATGCTTCATACCCACCAAATAGAGCCATGTATCTTAACCAAAAGATGCATAGAATGCATTGAAAAGCCCACAAGCCAGCGTGAGGATTTAAAATGCAACCACCAGATTATCAAAAATTGATATACTGACGTAGGATTTCTAATTGAAAATTAAAGTGGAGATCGGTAGAAATGAGTTTGAAAAAATCTAAAAGTTTTGAGTTCATAAAATCCATGAAAAGGATAATCAGAATGTGTTACGCTATGGCTATTTTTTTAAGCTCGTATTCGTCATGTAAGATGTTTTGGTTAAAAGTGATTTGTAATTTGTTTTTGATACTTAATACCACAAAGCAAAATCATTTTTTTGATATAACCAAATGTGGGTTAAATCACAATGTTATGAAAGCGTTGGTTATATAATATAAAAATACGTGGTGTAAATAATTGAAAGTCAAGGTTTGTTAAAACAAATAAAAGGGTTATTTGTGCTAAGTTATGTCCTAAAGAAAATTTTCAAACTAAACTAAAAATACAATAAAAATGGTACTCATTATTATACGTTAATCTAGAATATGTGAAGGCTGGACGAGGTGAAATAATCAGGAATCCTGAGATTTTTTTTAGAAAAACTTTAATTCTATTTCCTAAATCTGATATAGCAAATCTGCCTGAACATAAAAAATTATCGTAAAAAGGATCCTTTTTACGATAATGATTATTCAATAAAACTCATTGAATAAAATATAATTATTGTTATATTTTTATGTCAGTAAATGGGTTTATATCTAATTTGCAGAAATTATTCATTAAAAATCTATCAATCTACTATAGGAAAATATAATTCTACACCTTAAAACTATTAGTCTCAGTTTTTAGGTTATTATAGTTTATTACGGACTATTACAGGTGAGAGTATCAATGATATTTCGTTGCTGGGGTCGTTGGATATATCACTCTTCAGCTTCTTTTTTTTGATTTTTATATAGACGATTCTCCGCAATTATACAAATGATTCACAATCCATCAATATTATAGTTCAAACAATAAAAAGGATTACTGATATACAAAAATTACTCAAATAAACACTATATCTTCGCTTTGCTAAATAATACTTTTGAGTACTCGGTGCTTTTCGACTTTGAAAATTCTGAGAAATCGCCCTAAGTATATTATTCCTTTTTATGTTCAAAAATATTCATATCATTAGAAATGTTACAACAAACATTATATTTGTTAGGAAGCCTTATTGCTATTCCTTTACTCCCTATTCTACTGTTATCGGCTAAACGTTTAAAGCAAAGTATTCCTCAATTACCTGTACCAAGTAGTAACATTATTGGACGAGTTGTGGGGAGTAAAGGTCAAATCAACATGCTAACAATGGGAGAAAGTTCAATAGCCGGTGTAGGTATGATGAATCATGAAGAGGGTATCTCAGGGCAAATTGCTCATCATTTAAATGAATTAATCGATAAAACTGTAACGTGGCAGGTGCTAGCCAAAAATGGCTTCACAGCTGAAAAGGTGAATCAAAATCTTGTTCCGCTTATCCCCAATATGCCTTTTAACTTAATTGTGATTGGTCTTGGAGGTAATGATACCTTCAGTTTAAACAGTCCCCTTACCTTCAAGAACAATATGACTAAATTGGTACAGAATATAAAAGCGCGTCAGCCACAAGCAAAAATAGTCATCATAAATATGCCCCCCGTTGCAGATTTCCCTGCTTTTCCTAAATCAATTAAATTTTTTTTAGCTCATCTTGTTTTACTTCATGGAACAGTAATACAAAGTATTCCGAAAAATTTCAGAAATGTTTACTACATGAGTGAAACTATATTCCTCAGCAATTGGATGGATAAAACTGATAACACACACGCAATATCTGATTTTTTCAATGATGGTATTCACCCCTCTGCACTTTCTTATTCTATTTGGGGGAGAAATATAGCAGAGTTTATTGTCAAAAATTCAATAATTTCATAAGTTTCCTTATCTCCTTAAGAATTTATTAGGCTAACTCAGCATGTTAACTCTTTAAAATACCAAATAAGACTGTACAGGCTAAGTAGGTGTCATCAATGCTTCTCAGTATTGATAACAATATTATTTCACCCTATTATTGCACTCTTCTTGCGGATCCGTTACACGTATCGTAAAACCATAAGTTGAAGGCGTTTTTCTATAAAAAATACACGGCTTCCAAATAATCATTCAAGATAGTTCGATTTGCTTTGATTGAATTTGACTGACTTTCAATCAGCCGCTATTCAATATCTTCTTAGGCACCGTAAAAATATTATCCTCAGGGTTTTCTGCTATTTTCTTGATAGACTGGGGGTAAAGTCATTTTAAATGTGCGAAGGCCTTTTATTGTGGACATGAGAAACGTATAATTTTGGATTTTAAATCTCTAGTGCAGTTTTTAGAGCTAAATAATCTAAGTTTTGTGGTATAAAGCATAAAAAATATTAAAGAAGACATGGACATTTGGATAATTAATTGCAAAAGAAAGATTGCAAAAAAATTCTTTCAATCAAAAATCCAAAATAATCCATGTCCCAAATTTTATCCAAAACAGATATTCAATTTTCAGAATACCGCGAGGTTTTTATTTATTATGTTGCAGATGAATATTTAAAAAGTTGCGGTCATCACGTTGAGACAAAACCTTCTGGCTCAAATAGTTATCCAAAATTAAGTGATTCAGAAATTATTTTTATTTATCTTATGTCCTTCAGCAGTTACGGTGGAAATTATAGCCGTGCCATGAGTTCTTTGCATAATGCTGGGTATATAAAAAAAACACTAAGTAAAGGTCAGTTTAGTACAAGAATCTATGCTTTACAAGGTTTAATCTTTGAGATTTTTGCGCTTTTAGGCACTATTTCCAAAGAAGTTAACACTAAATATGCCTTAGACACTTTTCCTCTTGCTCTTTGTCACAATATACGCATTAAGCGTTGTAAAATTATCAAAGGCGAAGAACATAGAGGGTATAATAGTTCAAAAAAAGAGTTTTTTTGGGGTTTTAAGGTTCATCTGATCACAGCCTTAGATGGAACGGTCACAGAATTTGAGTTTTCACCAGGTGGTCTCGAAGATTTAGCGGGTTATAATTTACTTAATTTTGACCTTCCGAAGGGCAGTGAATTATTGATGGACAAAGCCTATAATTTTTACCAAAGGGAGGATGAATTGAGCGAATCAGCCCAAATAACGCCAAAAGTTATCAGGAAAAAGAACTCAAAAAAAGAGGATAATACCTACGTTCAAAACCTATTAAAACAGGCTGATAGAAAGCATATTGAAACCGACATTAGTTTGATAGAACGATTATTTCCAAGAAAAATTCATGTCACTAATGTAAAAGGTTTCTTTTTCAAAATATTAGGCTTTATATTAGTTCATAATATAAACGTCTTTTTTGACCAAAGTGTCAATATGTATAAATAATTGATTATAAACGTGTTGTATCGAGTAGGTTATCAGAAAAAGTAACCTACTCGTACTTACTCGACTTACTCGAAATTTGGATAAAGCACTTACTCGAAATGTTTTACTCGATGGCTTCCTACCTACTCGATGTAAGTATTTAAGAATCATTGAGTTATAGCGATTCGAGTAGGAGAGTAAGCGAGTAGGTAGGTTTTTACAAAAACTTTATTGTTTTCTAAAATTGCTTTATTT
>JANPHO010000792.1:0-5978 GCA_031424515.1 Saprospiraceae bacterium | reverse complement strand
ATCATGGATTGATAACTTCTAAGCATATAAACCGCGCCTAAAATGATGGTCAAACCTGCTAAAACAACTATCCAAAGAGCCATTTTTGCATTAGCATATTGATATAAACCATTCATTAAAAGGAATTCACCCACAAAACCATTTGTCAACGGCAATGCAACAGAGCCTAAAAGTATGATTAAAAACAAAAGAGCGAAAGTTGGAGCTACATTTCTAATACCTCCTAAATGTGATATTTCACGAGTACCCGTTCTGCTTAAAATAATATCAGCAATATAAAATAGACCAATCACATTTATACCATGCGCCATCATTTGCATCATGCTACCTGTCAACCCCTCAGTAGTCATTGAAAAAATCCCAGCTGAAATCAAACCAACGTGCGCAATTGATGAATAAGCTATCAAACGTTTGTAATCCTTTTGAACGATAGCAATACAAGAAGCATAAACAATTCCAACCACACTCAATACTATGGCTGTATAGCCCCATGAATCCCAACCTTTAGGCACAAGCGGCATGAGCCAACGAATCAAACCATAAGAACCCATTTTAAGCATGATACCTGAGAGGAGCATTGTACCAGGCGTTGGAGCTGTTGTGTAGGTATCAGGTTGCCAAGTATGAAAAGGAAATATCGGCATTTTAATAGCAAATGCAATAAAAATTGACCAAAAGACCCAACCTTGTTGATCTCTTGAAAGATTGCGACCCGCTTCGTAAAGTGAATTTATGGCAAATGAATGGTCTTCGGGCGTTGCAAAATAAACAAATAATAAACCCGCTAACATCACCAATGAACCCGCCAAAGTATAGACAAAAAACTTAAAAGTTATGCGCCCTCTTTTCTCTCCGCCCCAAATCAAACAGATAAAATAGATTGGAATCAAAGCCAATTCCCAAAAAATATAGAACAAAAAGCCGTCCATTGCAGTAAAAACGCCAATCAATGCCATTTGCATTAAAAACATCAAGCTGTAAAAACGATTAGAATAGTCACCTTTAAAAGATGCTAAAACTATGAGAGGCATCAGCAAAGTGGTCAATAAAACCATCAAAAAAGATATACCATCCATTGAAACAGCGAAATTAGCTCCGAATGGCAACCATGGAATGTTCATTGAAAATGCTGATGCATTGCCATTATAATTCAAAGCGGCATATCCAAACAGTAGCAACTCGGCGAGTGCCATTATTAAAGCAGCGCGTTTAACGTTTTCGCCCCCTATTAAAAGCATAAGGGCGGACGCAATCAGCGGAAAAAATATGAGAATTGCAGTGAGCATAAATATTTTATCTAAAAAGTAGATGAATTCAATTTTAATTTCAAAGCACTTTAAATGCTAATATAACAACTATCGCCAACACCATTGCAAAGAAATAAACTCCCACGTTGCCTTGTTGCGTACGGCGAAGTGTATTTGATAACCAGTGCGTAGATTGACCCACACTATTGACGATGGCATCAATGCCTGATTTTTCAATAACACCATCCGTGAATTCTGAAAGAGAATTTAACGGCTTAGTAATCAATGAATTATATATTTCGTCAATATAGTATTTATTGTAAACGGTTTTAGTTAATCCAGTCATTTCAGCGTCGCTTTGCAGTTTTCTATCTTTTAAAAAGAATGAAAATGCTATACCCGCCACAGCCAAAACAACCGCAGTAACGCCCCACATCATGCTATGTAAGCCGTGATATTCGCCTTCATGTTTCATATCCATTAAAACAGTATCAAGGTTGTGCTCAACATAACCATCTAAAAGGAAGCCGCCTATCACTGAAAGTACGCCTAATATCATCAAAGGCGCTGTCATACTGAGGGGGGACTCATGCAAATGATGTTCCTGCTCATGTGTTCCTCTAAACTTGCCCCAGAAAGTTAACACATATAAACGTGTCATATAATAAGCTGTCATCAATGCTCCAAAAATGAGTAAATAACCAATAACTGGCTTATTTTCAAGGGCTTTTAAAATGATTAAATCTTTTGAAAACCAACCCGAAAAGAATGGAAAACCAATAATTGCTAAATAACCCATTAAAAAAGTAATATGAGTAATTGGTAAATATTTACGCAATCCACCCATTTTACGAATATCTTGCTCATGATTTATGGCGTGAATCACCGAGCCCGCACCTAAGAACATCAATGCCTTGAAAAAAGCGTGCGTCACTACATGGAAAACACCCGCTGAAAATGCACCCACACCCAAAGCCGCAAACATAAACCCAAGTTGTGAAACAGTAGAGTAGGCGAGTACCTTTTTAATATCCATCTGTTGGAAACCAATGGTGGCGGCGAATAATGCTGTAATTGTCCCCGTCCAAGCCACAATATCCATTGCCAATGGCGCGTGCATATATAAAGGTGAACAGCGTGCCACCATGTATATACCAGCCGTTACCATCGTTGCAGCGTGGATTAATGCTGAAACAGGTGTAGGACCCGCCATCGCATCCGGCAACCATGTGTAAAGCGGAATTTGAGCTGATTTACCCATTGCTCCTATAAAAAGCAAAATCGCAGCAGCATTGGCTACCCCCTCAGTAAAATTACCCAATTTAGGTCCCAAAAAGGTAGTAAAATCAATACTTTGCGTAGTGATGTATATTAAAAAGATACCCAATAAAAGCCCTAAATCCCCGATACGGTTCATTACGAATGCTTTTTTAGCAGCACTTGAATATTCAATATTTTTAAACCAAAAACCAATCAAAAGGTATGAACACAAACCAACGCCTTCCCAACCAATGAACATAACAAGTAAATTATCGCCTAAAACAAGCAATAACATAAAAAATACAAATAAATTCAAGTAGGAAAAGAATCGGCGGAAGCCATCATCTTCATGCATATAACCAGTAGAATATACGTGGATTAAAAAACCAATCCCCGTGATAATCAGTAAAAAGATACATGAAAGTGGGTCAACTAAGAATGACATTTTGGCTGAAAAGTTACCAACTGAAATCCAGTCGAAAAGAGTAACTATCTCAGGAGCAGGGTTATGGAGTTTTTCCATAAAAATCATAACCGCCACTGCAAATGATGCTAAAACACTACCACTTGCCAAAACGCCCGTAATGCTTTTTGACAAATTGCGATTCAGTAAGCCGATGATTGCCCAACTTACAAGTGGAAATAGAGGTATTAACCAGACTAATTGCGACATAATTTATGTTTTATAACGACCCCTCAGTATCGTGTATCGAAATGAGGTTTTATTTTCACTTTTTTTTAAAAACTCTATATAACTGAAATCCAATGCTAACACACAACATACAACCAAAGAATTGCCAAAACCAATTTTTTTTACTATAAAAATCATTAAAATCAATAAAAAACAATAACAATAAAACAATTACTATATTTGAAATAAGGTCATATTTTTGAATAAATTGAATAAGTTTGTTGTTCATATTCTCAACTTTTATCCTTGCCAATTATTGAAGTTTCGTATCATAAATATAAATCTCCAAAGCCTTACTCAATTCAAATTCTGAAAAAGCTTTCCGCATACTATTCTCTAAAAACTGCATGACTTTATCAAAATTATCTATCCTCAACCGCTCACTTTTAAACAATTGAAAGAAGTTAAAATCTACTTGCAGATGTTTACCGTATTTTTTTAAGTGAAATTGGGCATTTTGCTTATTATTTAATTCAAAATGTTCGTACTCTGCATCTTTCGCTAATTTAAACAGGCTTTCGTATGCTTTTCTCCTTTTTAATTCACCTATAATACCTTGATAACTACCTTCTTCTTTATCGTAATAAAACTTAAATAGACTTTCTAAAAAAGGAGCAATCTCTGCTGATAATATCTCGTCTTTTAATTTCCAAAGATAAAAATGTTCCGTTTCTGAATGCTCATAAAGGCTTAAATCATAGTTTTCGGTCACTGTTTCAATAGCCACTTCTGGAGGAATACGGTCATTGAAAATGCGTTTTTTTGTAATAACAATGGTTGCTTTTAGGGCAACAGCCATGAATTGAGCCATTTATTATAAAATTTTATCGATTTTTATTTTCGTTTAAATCATTGTGTCTTTTCAATTCTTTAGCAATTTTATTTAGAATGTACAAAAAAATAAATGTGACAATGATTCCTAAAATAGGCATAAAAAAGCTCCATGCATAATAAATTGTGAACGAATTCATTTTTAAATTTGGATTTTATAGTCTTTTTTAAAACTTCAAGCGATTCAAAAAGTCAATATCTGTTGATTGTGTATTTCTAAAAATCATCATTAAAATAGCCAAACCCACGGCAACTTCCGCCGCAGCGACTGCCATAATGAAAAAGACAAAAACTTGTCCGCCCGCATCATTATAAAAACGGCTGAAAGCAACTAAAAGCAAATTCACAGCATTGAGCATTAATTCAATGCACATAAAAATGACGATCGCATTGCGGCGATATAGAACACCCATGACGCCCAAAGAAAATAAAATCGCACTCAACCATATATAGTGCAATAAAGGGACGCCTTCAACAATCATTTGACTTTGCAAATTATTCATACTATTATATTTTAAAACATTTCATCCCGATAATAGGGATGGTAGCGATTTTTTAATTATTGAATTTCCTTTTTACCGAGCATTACAGCACCCACCATTCCCACTAAAAATAACACCGATGATACCTCAAAAGGAAGCAGATACTGCCGATACAATACTGTACCCAGATTACCAATTAAGCCCATTTTAGGGTCAATGTTGCCCGCCATAGCCATTTTTTCAGCACTTTTGAATGCCACAACTAATACCAACATCAATAAGCCACCCGTTACTACCGCTCCAACTTTCGCTAAATTTGATTTATTGGCTTCAGTTTCCACGTTCAGATTGAGCATCATGATGACATATAGGAACAATACCATGATTGCCCCAGCATACACGATGATATGAACAGCCGCGAGGAATTGCGTATTTAATAAAAAATAATGACCTGCAATTGCAAAAAAGGTGAGAATTATTGCCAATACATTATAAACAGGATTGCGGTTGAACACTACAATTAAGGCTCCTGCTATGGCAATAGCTGATAATATATAAAATATATATTGAGTAACCATAAGTTATTTAAAGTCAGTTTTACAAAATAGGGATGATTTACCCGTGCCACCGCTTTAAGCGGTGGCACGGATTAGACATTTAATTTAATGATGCGCCTTCGTTGACGAAGTTTTATCTTTAAAAGTGCGATTATGCTGATGTTTTTTATCTTTTTTAAATTCAACAACTTCTGGCGTTTGGCGTTTAGTGACATCAACTCTATTAGCTGCTTCGATGCCTTCTACTAAAAGGTCTTTACCGTATATCATTGAATTGCGATTTTGAGAAGAATCTACCAATCTATCCGTCAAAAATATAGCCTCCTTCGGGCAGGCCTCTTCACACAATCCACAGAAAATACAACGCAACATATTGATTTCATAAACAGCAGCGTACTTTTCTTCACGGTATAGATTTTCTTCTCCTTTTTTACGCTCAGCTGCTTCCATTGTAATTGCTTCCGCAGGACAAGCAACGGCACATAAGCCACAAGCCGTGCAACGTTCTGCACCCGATTCATCACGCTTTAAAACATGCCAACCTCTGTAAACAGGAGCAAATTCCCGTTTTTGTTCAGGATATTTGATGGTTACTGGCTTTTTAAAAAAATGGCTCAAAGTAATACCCATGCCTTTTGCGATAGCAGGCAGGTATATTTTCTCAGCAAATGTCATTTCTTTATTAGAAACTACTTTCGAACGATTTGTCAGTTTCATATTATATCTAAATAAGGACGTAAAATTCTAAATTTTTTATTAATTATTGTAGTTTTTAAGTAAAATACTGAGGGGTTACTTTTTTAAAACAGCGATATCTTTAATTGATATTTCTTTATCATTAATTTTATAAGTAGTAAGCAAATCGTATAAATCATTTCCTATAATACAAGAGTTACACGATTCTTTTTTA
>JANPHO010000791.1:0-26275 GCA_031424515.1 Saprospiraceae bacterium | reverse complement strand
GAAATTGCCCTTAAGGGCAATTTATTAGTGAAATTAGACTAAATCTGTCAACATCTAAATTAGTGAAATTTGTGTAATCCGATAAATTCGTGGTCTAATACACGCAATTGTGAATTTATGTATGGTTTCAAACTTTTGATTACTAATTTTATTCCCTTATAATATTCGTGATGAAGAAAATTTTATTTATTTTACTATCCTTTTCGCTTATTTTTATAACGAGTTGTACCTATTTGATTAAAATCAAAGATGGTAAAACCGCTTATGAACGCAAGCAATATGCTGTAGCGGCTAATTTTTTACAAAAAGAATATTCTAAAGCCAAGAGCAACGTAGAAAAAGGCAAAACAGCCTTTTTATTGGGTGAATCTTATCGTCAATTGCACAATGATACGAAGGCTGTGCAATGGTATAAAACAGCTTTTGAAAGCAGTGCGAACCTCGATGCATTGCGTGAACAGGCTTATTGCCTAAAACGCCAAGAGCAATACAAGGAAGCAGCTGAGGCATTCAAACAATTGGGTGTGGAGATTGGCTCGCCTTATGAATATCGCCGTGAAATAACGGCTTGTAACGTTGCATTGGGTTGGATAGATGATGCTAAATACAGCGGTTTTAAAGTAGAAGATACTGGGTTTAATTCATCGGATGCCGATTATGCACCTGCGGTGTATGAGGGAGGTAAACTCGTTTTATCAAGTGATAGAGCAAGTAGCACGGGTGAAGCGACTTATGGTTGGACAGGCAATCGTTTTGCTGACTTATTTTTGATAGATAATAATACAGCCAAAAACTTCGATAATGCCATCAATACGCCTTTTAATGAAGCGGCGGCAACGTTTACGGGAGATTTTTCTGAAATGTTTTTTGTACGCTCGGGTGGTGAGAATGCGGACGAGCAGTTCACTAAGATTTTTTATTCTAAAAAAATAAGTGGTACATGGACGACTCCAGAAGTCCTGCCTTTTTGTAAAGATAAAGTCAATTACAGCACCCCCTCAGTATCAAAGGATGGTAGGACGCTTTATTTCGCTTCCAATGACCCCGAAGGTTGGGGTGGGTTGGATATTTACAGTTGCATCAAAGGCAGCGAAGGCTTTACTGACCCTAAAATTATTGGTCGTACATTGAATACCACTGGCAATGAAGCCTATCCTTTCATTGATGGCGATACCCTTTATTTTGCTTCCGATTACCAAACGGGTATGGGCGGTTGGGATATTTTTAAAACGTATAAATTGAAGGATAATAACTGGGCAAATCCTCAAAATATGAAATATCCCGTTAATAGCGGAGCAGATGATTTTGGATTTGTAATTGATAATCAATCTCCCTTGAAAGAGGGTATTTTTCAACAAGGTTATTTGACATCGAATCGAGTTGGCGGTAAAGGAAGCGATGATATCTATCGTTTCGAGCGGGGTACTCCTCCCCCACGCCCAGTGGTAGTCAAATTGGATACACCTAAAACGACCAAACCGACTATCGTCTATAAAAACATACTCGATATAATTGTACTTGAAAAAATATTTGCTTCGGCAGATAATCCTAATTCAGCGGTCATTGGACGCAAACCTTTGACTGATGCTAAAGTGAGCATCACAATTGGCAATCAAAAACGTGAAGTGACTGTCAATACTGAGGGGGTCGCCTCTATTGATTTGGAAGATAATTTGGATTATAACTTTTTAGGTAAAAAAGAAGGTTATTTGAATAATCAAGCAAAATTCAGTTCAAAAGGGCTTGGGAAAGACCCTGCGAACCCAATTCAGAAATTCGAGGTGGAAATTGTTTTAGATAAAATATTTAAAAATAAAGAAATCACACTCGATAATATCTACTACGATTTAGATAAATGGGATATCCGCACGGATGCGCAACCCACGTTGAATAAATTAGCTGAAACTTTAGCTCAAAATCCAGAAGTGAAAATTCAATTATCTTCCCACACGGATTGTAGAGGAAATGATGCATATAATGCTACTTTAAGTCAAAAAAGGGCTGAATCAGCGGTGAATTACTTGATTTCGAAAGGCATTGATGCTGCTCGATTGGGCTCAAAAGGCTACGGCGAATCTCAGCCTGCTGTCAGTTGCGATTGTAAAAAATGTACAGAATCTGAGCATCAAGCGAATAGACGGACTACTTTTAAGGTTTTGGAATAACATAAGTTAGAGCTAACAGAAAAGGGAAATTTCATAAATTTCCCTTTTCTATACATCTCCAAGCATACAATCTACCTCATCTTGCTTTTAAATACCTCTTCAAAGTGTTTCACCTTGGGTCTTACAACATTAATACAATACATATCAAATAAGTTGAGATTATAATAGTCCTGATGGTATTCTTCTGCCTTGTAAAAATTGGTAAAAGGAACGATTTCTGTAATAATTGACTTTCTAAAAACGTTGGCTTTATCAAGGCTGTCTCTCACACTTTCTGCTGTTTTACGTTGCGCTTCTGAATGATAAAATACCGCAGAACGATAATCATTGCCCACATCATTCCCTTCTCTATTGAATTGAGTGGGGTCATGAATCGCCCAAAAAATATCCAATATTTCCCGATAACTGATGATTTTAGGGTCAAAAACCAATTGTATGGACTCTGCATGACCCGTTTTCTGAGTGCCTACTTCTTCATAAGTCGGATTTTTAGTAGTGCCTCCTCCATAGCCAACGGCTAATCTGTCCACACCTTTTACCTGCTGATAACAAGCATCCATTTTCCAAAAACAACCACCCGCAAGCGTTGCAACTTCTAAACCCGAAGTATCGTTTAATACGCCCTCCCCCTCAGTATTTCGAGGTATTTTAAAAGAATTAGAGGCTTTTGTGGTCGTATCTTGAGCGGTTTTATCCGAACAAGCGATAAGTGCCATTAAAAAAACCATCACTATACTTAATCTAATTATCATTTTAGCCGATATTTTAATTTTGAAAGAATCTCCGTTTCTAAGAATTTAATGTTTCACTATACGTCTAATACAAAAATGGGGCATTTTGTTTCACGAAACCATCACAATTAGAGGATAGCTCGTCGAACGAAAACGGGTATTTGTCTCAAAAAATATGTTTCAGTTTTAAATATGCTGAATTTTGCCTTTGTTTTAAAGGGTAAAAAGCATATTACGTCTAAATGATTCTGACCTTTTAAAACTTATTGCAGATTTAATTGTCATTAAAATGTAAAACACGCTAAACAATTTTATACAACACACTGAAAATCAAGAATTTATAAATTAATCATTAATGAAAAAAGTATTATTATCACTCGGCCTAATTTTAACAACATTTTTAACCTACGCTCAAATTCCTCAAGGCGCACCGGGCAGTAAAGGCGGTAAAATGCCTTCTATCACCGGTAGAGTTTATGGAAAAATTGTGGATGCAACCACTAAAAAACCTATTGAATTCGCCTCAGTTATTGCCCTGCGTACTATGGGAAAGCGCGATTCAATGCTTGGCGGTGGCTTAACGCTCGAAAACGGCGATTTTAGCATTGATAACCTCCCTTTGGGTGGCATCAAAATCAAAGTATCGTTTCTGGGATATAAGGATTTCCTAAAGACCAATGTCATGGTCATGCCTCCCGATAATATGGAGATTGACTTGGGTGATATTTCCATCGAATCCGACGCAAAAGTTTTGAATACAGTAGAAGTCAGTGCTCAAAAAAGCACGATGCAAATGAACCTCGATAAGAAAGTTTTTAATGTAGATAAAAATATTACGGCTACAGGCGGAACGGCAGAGGATGTTTTGAAAAACGTCCCCTCAGTAACTGTGGATGCGGATGGCAATGCTAAGCTCAGAAACAACAGCACTATCGTGTACGTGGACGGAAGACCCACTATGATGAGTATCAACCAAATTCCTGCCGACCAAATCGAATCCGTGGAAGTAATTTCAAATCCATCGGCTAAATACGAAGCGTCTGCAACGGGCGGTATCATCAATATCGTAACTAAAAAGAACAAAAAGCCTGGATATAATGGCTTTTTAGCTCTGGGGGTTGGCACAGGCGACCGTTATAATGGTACCTTAAACCTTAATGTAAAAGAAGGGCGTACGAATGTATCAGGTTTTTACAGTCTGAACTCTTCTAAAAATCCTACCAATGGGTACTCATATAGAACCAATTATGATAAAAATGGCTCTATTTCAAACTTTTATAATCAAAATACGAACACCAGTTTCAATAATCTATTTCAAATAGGTCGTTTGAGTTTGGATTATCAGATAAATAATAGAAACACATTTACGGTAGCTGGGACTTATGTAAATGGTCAATTCAATATTGCCAGCAATGTCAGTGATGAGTTTTTGAGTCCCTCAAAGTTGGCTTTTCAAAAAGGAACGCGCGCGGTAACGCCTGAAAATGAATTTAAAAACTATGGCATCCAGGGCATTTGGAAAAAAACCTACGCTAAAAAAGGCAGGGAACTCACCGCCGATTTGAATTACGGATTTGGTAATTCAGTCAATAATGCCACATGGTTGACAAATGTGAACGCTTTAAAATCAGATGGTAGCGTAGCCTCTTCCAGTCTATTGAAAAACATTATCTCAGGTGGTAGTGATGGCAATCAAGTGACTTTCCAGTTGGACTACACCAATCCAATCAATGACAGTACTAAAATAGAAATGGGTATCCGTAGCTACGCTAATTTACGCACGCAGGATTACTTGTTTTCAACCAATATCAATGATAAATTACTCTTGGACAGCACGCTTTCATCTAAGTTTGAAATCAATGATTATATCAATGCCGCTTATTTTACTTATGGCAGTAAACTGAGGGGAATCGCTTATCAAGCAGGTTTAAGGTTTGAAGCTTCTAATTTTGATGGTAATTCGATTTTAAATAAATCAAAATTCGGTTATAAATATCCGGGTAGTTCTGGCAGCGATATTTTTAAATCCTTCTTCCCATCGCTTTATTTATCTAAAAAATTGGATAAAACGAGCGAAGTACAGTTGAATTTCAGTCGTAAAATCAATCGCCCCAATTTCATGCAATTGATGCCCGTAATCCAAAACAACGACCGTCAGAATATCCGCCAAGGCAATCCGAGTTTGAAACCAGAATTTATTAATTTGGCTGAATTTAATTATAATAAAATGTTTGGCTCTAATAATTGGTTGGCTTCATTTTATTTCAGAGGTGAAGAAGACCCGATTTTGGGTATTTCGCGTCAGTTGAATGATACAATTACTTTGACCACTTTTGAAAATGGTAAATCCTCTTTTAGATACGGTTTGGATAATACTTTAAAATTGACATTGGCTAAGGATTTGGAATTAACCACCAATTTTAACTTATACAATATTAATATTAAGACCGAAACGATTGATAAAAGTGGTTGGGCTTTAGATGGCAAAGCAGGTGTAAGCTGGAAATTGCCTAAAAAGTTGAAAGATTTTTCCCTACAAATCAACGGAAACTACGAAACGCGCCGCATTATCGCTCAAGGCGAGCGTCAAGGTGCGCCGTTTATGGATTTTGCAGTAAAATATACATTCATGCGCGTGGCAGGTGTAACGCTTTCCGTGAACGACGTATTCAATTCAAGAAAAGAATTTACGTATTTGACTCAGCCTACTTTTTATCAAGAGAGCATGCGCCGTAGAGATTTGAGGTATGTGAAATTATCTTTACAGATGCCTTTTGGTAAAATGGATGCTTCAATCTTCCGCAGGGCTAAAGATGCCAGAAAGCAAGGAGGCAATCAAAATCAAGATATGGACTTTGGTGGTCAATAAATAAACCTCATCGATTCCAGACAAAGTCATACATTCCAAAAGGGTGTATGACTTTTTTTATTAAAAAGCCCTAAAAAACAGCATTTTAGGGCTTTTATACTGAGGGGGTGAATTTTTTATTAAAATTATTGATTCCAAAAAATATATTTCAATGTCACATTTTTCGATTTTTTAAAAAACTAAAAACCGTAAAAATCTGCTAAAAATAGGGTTGATATTACCTATTATAGGGAAAACTCGACCAACAGGCTTGTCAAAAAAATATATAAGTATTGCTTAATGTAAATTTTATAGTTGTCACTCTCATAGAAAAGGCTTTAAATCAGTATTTATTTCAACGGAATTTGACATTTTTATACGTTCCCAATATTTTATTTTAAAATTTTCAATTATTCTTATTTTTAAATTAAGATAAAATTCTTTTTCGATATTTTATTTGCATTAAATATAAATTTAAATTGTCTGAAATTGGCAGCAAATATACATTGCACAAAAAATTAAATCATAAATAATTGATTTAAAAGCACTAATGTATATATAAAATAAAAATTCATTTTTATTGAATTTATATTGAAAATCACTTGCTTTATTTAAATAACCGCTTAAATTTGTTGCCATACAAATAAACAATAACAAAAATTAAATTTTCGACTAAATCAAATAAACAATTACAAAAACTAATTTTCGACTAAATCAAATAAACAAAAACTAATTTCACAACTAAATCAAATTAACATTTTTCACGCTCTTTTCTATCCTCCCGCGCGAATTTTCCAATGAGAAAAATGTAAACAAATTTTTTTAAATTTAAATACACACAAAAACATGACAACAATTTCTACCACTATCCGTCAAGGATGGTACACACTTTTAGTGTCTACTATCATCATCTTCTCTACAAGTATCATTACTACAGTTTCAGCAGAATCGTGCAATGGATTTAGAACTCAAACGCAAAGTGATTGGGGCGCTTTACCTCTAAAAGGCAATTGTTCAATTTATATGTGCCACCAATTCTCAACTGTTTTTCCCGATGGATTGACAATTGGTTGCCACAATAAATTGGTTTTAACCTCATCTCAAGCAGTTGTTGACTTATTACCTATTAATGGCCCCTTAGCAGTACTTCCAAAAGGAACGACTGTGAATCCAAATAACAGAAAATTCACGAACTCTTTCGCAGGGCAAATTGTAGCTCTAAAGCTCAATATCATTTTCGACGAAGCCGATGGCTTTTTCAGCAAAACTTACAATCTTTTAAAAAACCAAGTAGTTTGCAAAGGAAAATTCATCAATCGCACCGTGGAAAGTGTCTTGGCGGAAGCTGAAAGCTTAATATCTGGCGGGTTTGCAATGAATAACCTCTATGACCTCAACGAAATCATCACACGAATCAACAGAAATTATATGGATGGTAAAGAAACAGGTTCTTATTTGACTTGCCCAATGGCAGAATCGGCTTGCTCAGTGGATAAAATTGCACCCGTTTTTAACACTTGCCCTAAAGATATGAACGTTTTAAGTGCTTCTTCATGTTTACCTATTGCATGGTCAGAGCCAACAGTAACAGACAATTGTACCACAAGACCGTCTTTAAAAAGTAATTTTTATTCAGGTGCATGTATGCCTATCGGGACCACTACCGTGACTTATACTGCATCTGATTCAGCAGGAAACAAAAGCGTTTGTGCTTTCAAAATCAACGTGAAATTTGACCCGAGCGTAGGTGGAGATGCTTTGAAAAGCTCAAAAGGTACTTTAGATTTAAACGTACAAGCTGAGCCTCGCCAAGCATTTATCAGTTGGGTGAGTAAATCAACTCAAGAAATTGATTACTTTATCGTCGAAAAATTAGATGCTGCTGGTGAATACAATGAAGTAGTAACTATCAATAGTAAGAATGCTACTGACATGGATTTCTACTCGGTAGTTGACAAAAACATTACTGAAGGCGATAATATATACAGAGTGAAAGCGGTGATGATTGATGGCACTGATAATATTTCAACTTCTAAAAAAGTACAGTTTGGTGGGGTTGACCAAATCCAAGTGTATCCAAATCCAGCAACCGAATATGTATCTGTTGACTTGAAAGGTTACGAAGGCAAAACGGTGAAAGTGATTTTATATAACCAATTGGGTCAAATAGAAAAATCATACACAGTTGACTCTGCTACTGCAGAACCATTCAATATTGATGTGAACGGGTACAAAACAGGTACATATTTCCTACGTGTAGCGGCACAAAACAAGCGTGATGTATCAAAGCAGATTCAAATAGCTCATTAATAGAGCTAATTCTTGCAAGATTTAAGATTTAGAATCAATGATAGTAATTTATCTTGAAAAGGCTGTTCTTAGAGAACAGCCTTTTTATTTAATTTTAAAGATAAGTAGGTGTTTAAAACAATCGCTCCTTTACACAAAGTTTGGAGTAAACTTTCAGATTTTTATTCAGTCAAACTTACACCCCTCAGTATTTTTAATAAAAACAAGCGTAATACTCAACTAAAAAGCAACCTACACCTCACTATGATTGTTTAAATAATTGTTAAACAGAGTTTAGGATTAAACTAAATGCCGTACCTTTCGGGTTTTAAATAGGCGCTTAAAAAATAATCGCTATTTAAGCCTAACTTCTTAATGCGTAAACTTTAACGTAGGCTTAACAAGTATTGCAATATAATTTTTGTATATTTGTTAAATACCGTTTATTGAAATTTAAAGATACCCCCTCAGTATAGGGGCTAAAAATATGTCGGAATCGTTATCAGATAATACCACACCACAAGTTCCAGTTCCAGATGTGAATAACCAACCACCTGTGAAGAAAAGGAATGCTTTCAGACGGATACTCCGTTTTGTGGGTCGTTTTATAGTAGCGTTTATCCTCATATTTATTCTTTTAGCTGCCGTCATCCAAACCACTCCCGTCCAGAATTGGATTATTGATAAAACAACGGCTTATCTATCAAAAGAGCTTCAAACGACGGTGAAAATAGACCATTTCGCCCTCGATTTTTTTAATGAAGTGTCCTTCAATAATTTTTATGTATCCAATAAAGGTTTGCCACAAGACACGCTAATGAATATTGGGCGACTGCGTGTAAAGCTCAGTTATGCCTATCTTTTATTTGGCATCACCCAGTTGAACGTTATTAAATTAGAAAATACAACGGTTAGGCTCAAACGGGATATTGGTCAACCCAAATTCAATCATCAATTCATTCTCGATTATTTCGACCCACCTCGGGAAGGCATTGCCACTTCTAAAAAATTGGCGGATGTACGCATCGGTCAAATACATCTAAGAGATATAGATTTCACTTCCGACGATAAAGTGGACGGTAAACGCATTGAGACCCGTTTGAAAGCAGCAGATATTCATACAAAAATCATGAATCTGCCTAAAAAATTATTGGATATAACGAGTATAGGCATTTACGAGCCTTATTTTAAATTAGAATCTTTCGTCAAAAATCCTTTACCTCATCAACCACAACCCATTACCATTTCTCAGAAAGTGGAAAACGTTACCCCTCAACCATTGCCCGATAATCCAAACGCTAAGGAGCCCGGGGCAATGATTGAAGAAAAGCCTTTTCAGTTTTTGATAGGCGCTATCTCCATTGAAGGTGGTACATTCGAAGTCGATAATTGGCGAAAAGCCCCTCAAAAACTGTTGCCCGATAATTTATTGGATTATGAGCACATGCAGGTTTTTGACATAAATGCTCATTTCCACAACTTTTATATGTTTAAAAGTGAGGTCACAGGCGTTGTTGATGGCATCAGTTGCCGAGATAAAAGTGGTTTCGTGTTGAACAAACTGACTGTGGGTGATGCCAAAATCACACCCACCGAAACGGCTCTTTATGGTTTACAAATCGAGACGCCCAATACACTTTTGGGTGATACTTTAAGGCTCATTTATCCCGAAGGATTTGATAAATCTTTCAGCGATTTTGAGAATAAAGTTGTTTTAGATGCCCGCATTCATAGCGGAAAAGTCTTGATTGATGATATCATGACTTTTGCTGTAAAACTCGAGGATAATCCATTTTTTGTTAAAAACAGGAACGAATCTGCTACTTTGGACGTGCGCGCTTTTGGAAAAATCAACTCTCTCAAATTGCCCAGTTTTAATATAAAATTAGGTAAAGGACTGCAAGCCGAAGGCAAATTTGAATCACGAGATTTGACCAATAACAGTGAGACTTTTATCAAACTTGACCTCAAATCCCTCAATACCACTATTGGCTCATTGCGCCAGTTGATACCCGATTTCAAGCCATCTGAAGAGTTTGACCGCTTCGGAAACCTCAATTTCAATGGTACATTTGTTGGTTTTTTCAATGATTTTATCGCTCAAGGCCGTCTCAGTACTCAAATTGGTTCAGCTGTAATGGATATGAAATTGGAGCCCGCCAATGAAAATAAAAACATCCCAACCTATAATGGCAATTTAGCCTTAGATAATTTCAATTTAGGGGCTTTTACCAATAACACAGATTTGGGTAAAATCAGTCTTAAAACATCCATCATAAAAGGTCGGGGTTTTAGAAAAGATAATGTCAATCTGAATTTGACAGCCATTGTCGATAATTTTCAGTTTAAAAACTATGAATATAAAAATATCAACCTCACGGGCGATTTGAATCAAAAGCTTTTTAACGGTATTTTGGAAAGCAAAGACCCGAACGCTAATTTCCGTTTTGATGGCAACGTGGATTTTGCGGCAACTACGCCCGTTTTTAAATTCAAATCCAATATCAATAAAATTGATTTAAAAACGCTGAATTTTTCAAAGGAGGATATTGGCTTAGCGGGCAACCTCAATCTCGATATATCAGGTGATAAACTTTCTGAAATTACGGGCATGGTTGATGCTAAAAATATTGTTATCACAAAGGATAAAACGAAGGAGCATAAAATAGATTCGCTCTCCATTTTTTCAACAAAAGATGCAGACGGCTCAAAACATTTTGACGTTAATTCAGAAATATTGACGGCTCACATTGATGGTAATTTCAATATTGAAAAAATACCGGCTGCCTTCGTCAATCACTTTTCAAAGAATCATCCGCGCTTGGCGCTTGATTTGGGAATGCCTTTGTACAACCCCCTCAGTACGCCGCAGTCTTTTAAGTATAAAATCAATATTCTGAACTCCAAATCATTGACTCAACTCTTTGAACCCAAGCTGGATACGCTGAGAAATATTGCCCTTGAAGGCAGTGTCAATGATTATGAAAACACCTTAGAATGGAGCCTCGAAACCACCGAGACGCACCATTTTGGCGATATTAAAATAGTGGAATTAGGCTCTATTGGTAGAGCCGTAGGCACTGATATTGATTGGGACTTAAAAACCTACAATGTTGTAATCGGTGGAAAACAAGATTTTAAAGACATTACTTTTCAAAACCATATCACTGGCGATACCGTTGAATTTGGCTTGACTTCGCATAATTTTTCGCAATCATTGCGCATGGATACCGTCGAGTTAAATGCTCTACTCATGCGTCAAGATTCATTCTACAAACTCAGTTTTGGTACCAATCAGCTCTCCCGCCTTAAAATATTTGGCGATTATTGGGATGTAGCAAAAGACAATTTCATCCTCTGGGGTAAAAACAATACGCTAAATATTCAAGGATTTGACCTACGCAACCGAGACCGCCACATCGTATTTGAGTCCTGTAAAACACGGGGTTTGAGTGCCACCCTCAATAATTTTGACATTGCATTTCTCAACTCATTTGTCAATGATGACCGTTTTACTTTTGGTGGAAAATATTTAATCAATGTAGAATTTGACGACGTTTTCAATCAAAAAGACTTTAGAGTACACGCTTCAATGGATACTTTTATCGTAAAAGGTGAAAATAGGGGTTCATTGCGCATCGCAGCGATGGGGGCAGATTTCAAAAGCCCGATTTATGCGGATGTGCTTTTAATAAAAGACAATGAGCGTCTCAACATAAATGGCTATTATTACCCTACTGCAAGCGATAAATACGAAGCCAATTCCATATTCACTAAGATAAATCTTCAGCAATATCCCTTTAAAACGTTGCAATTGCTCATTGGCGAAGGAGCATCTCGATTTGCGGGTAAAATAGATGGGGGGCTGCAAATCAATGGTCCATTAAAAAAATTGGACTACAACGGTGCGTTGAGAATACGTGACGTGGGCGTTACAATTGATTATATCCAATCTCGCCTTTACGTAAAAGATGAAACCGTCCGCATCACCAATAATATGTTTGATGCCACGGGTGGCTCAGTTTATGATTCATTGGGGCATCGTGCCCGCGTAACGGGTGGTTTGACCCACAATAGATTCCTCGATTTCGGCTTGAATGTAACCGTCGCTGCTGATACATTTTTGATGCTCAATACGAAAAAAGAAGATAATTCTCTTTATTATGGTACGGGTATTGGAGCAGGTAAAATCAGTTTTACGGGCGATTTTAAAAGAACAGACATTAAAATATTCGCTAAAACGGGCAAAGGCACTAAAATTACCTTCCCTTTTTCACGCGAGCAAACCGCTAAAGAAACCTCGTTTATTGTCTTCAAATCTTTGAAAAATACTGAGGGGGTAGATACCACTCGAAAAGTAAAAGAACTCAGAGGCGTCAATCTTGATATGGAATTAAGCCTCACTGAACAAGCCGAGGTAACGCTTATTTTCGATGAAAACGCGGGGGATAACATAAAAAGTAAAGGTACTGGCGATATTCACTTGGCGGTCAATCGCTCAGGCGATATGACAATGGACGGCGAATACCGTATTGCAAAAGGAGACTATTTATTTACGCTTTTGGGGGTTGTGAATAAAAATTTCACCCTTAAACCAGGCGGTACTATCCGTTGGAACGGCGACCCACTCAATGCCAATATCAATATTGATGCGGAATATAAAGACTTAAACACCTCACCATATAATTTTATATCTGAATACGTTACCTCAGACAATGCCGAAAGCCGCAAACCCACACCTATTGAGTTGACACTGAATCTTTCAGGTGTACTTCAAAAACCAGATATAAATTTTGCTCTTGGATTCCCACGCCTACAATCCGAATTAAAAGGTTACGCTGAAAATAAAGTTCGGCTTTTAAGACAAGACCAAAACGAATTGAATCGCCAAGTTTTTGGTCTCATCGTTTTTAATTCATTTTTACCCTCTGATGTGGGATTTGCCAATAATTCACAATTGCGCTCGGGCAGTATTAATACCGTTGCGCAAACTCTTTCGAGCTATTTATCCAATATTTTTAATAAATTTTTGGGTGAATACATCACTGGTTTAGATGTTGAAATAGGTTATAATGTCTATGAATTTGACCGCATTAGCTCCAAGGACCCCAATAAACAATTCGGGCAACAATTCCGTTTGAGAGGTAATTATATCATTGATGATAAATGGTCGATCGGTGGAGGTGTAGGGGTTGAAAGCGGTAGCGTAGTACAAAACCTCAATAATACCACTAATTTCCTCGGCTATGACGCATTTTTGGATTATTCACTCAGCCAAGACCGTCGCCTAAAATTGCGTTTTTCATTCGTGAGTGACCAAGTGGTACAGAATAGAAGATACAAGCCCGCAGTCGGTTTACGCTTCAGGAAGGAATTTGATAGAATAGAAGACCTTTTCAAAAAAGTCAGCCCTAATACACCGCCTGCTAATATATTACCACCTACTAATACACCAGCACCCACACCCGCACCAAATTTATAAAAAGTATCCAATTGCATCATTCAAGTGCTCAAAATGAAATGGTTTGTCTTTTTTATTGAGCTTTTATCTGCTTTAAATATTTACGCTCAAAATCCAAACTCTCGCGATTTTGAAAGGGATATTCATTCTCTCACTCAGCACATCACTCAAAATCTCAATGATGATTCACTTAAAGTAGAAGCCATTTATAATTGGGTGACATCCAATATCCGTTATGATACTTATTTTCGTCGTCGTTTGGAAGGCGATACCAGTTTGACTCAAGAGCCAGATTATGTGATTAGAAGTAAAAGAGCGGTGTGTATTGGCTTTTCGAAACTGATAAAAGAAATGTGTTCTATCTCTCAAATTAAAGCCATCATTGTAGAGGGTACTGCAAAAAACGATGGCGGATTCAGAGCTGACCCCGATGGACACGCTTGGAATGCCGTTAAAATTAATAATTCATGGTATCTTTTGGATGCTACGTGGGGAATTACCAGTGCGCAATTCACTAAAAAGTTCTTTCTCTCTACCCCCTCAGTATTTATCGAATCTCACCTACCCTACGACCCACTTTGGCAATTAATGGAGCGACCAATTGGTTTTGAGTGTTTTACGTATAATAAAAATTGCTCTAATAATACATATTTCAACTTTAGAGACAGCCTCAGCGTCTGGGAAAGTCTTGATTCCACCTCAAGAGGATTAAATGAAGCCAATCGAATATTTAACTACAACTCAAAAGATATAAGGGCATTAAAACAATTAGGCGAGTTTTATACTCAAAATGCTTTAAAATATTATCAAGAATACATGCAAATCAAGCAAAATTATACGAATAAAAAACCAATAAAAAGCAGCAAACAAGTAGTGGAAACCCTTTTAAAACAAGCAACTCAAAATCTAAATCAAGCAAAAGGCTTTTATGAGCGCATCATCCCATTGGTAAAAACAAAAAACTACACGGATGCCCACATGAATATTGACGTCATCAATGAAAATTTAGAAATTATTGAAGAGGAAAAAGCCTATGTTCTAAAATATTTCAAATAGCTGTTTGATGCTTAGCAACTAAGCACTAAATACTAAGCACAAAGCACTACAAATAAATATCCCCTATCAAATAAGTAGCAGCCGAGCCACTGATGTGTACCCGCTCGCCTTTCAGTTCGCAGCTCAATTCTCCCTTTCGAAGCGACAATTGTTGAGCAGTGAACTGTTGTTTACCCAATTTCTCAGCCCAATATGGCGTCATAGTCGTATGAGCAGAGCCTGTTACAGGATCTTCATCAATACCCGCTCCTGGGAAAAAGCAGCGTGAAACAAAATCCACTGAATCACCAACGGCTGTAGCAATCAAACCTCTTGAGCCCAGTTGCTTCATTAAACCAAAATCAGGATTTAATTCTTCAATATCGGCTTGCGAAGGCAATACTGCCATAAAATCATCGTTTCCTCTAAAAACTTCGCTTGGATGAATACCCAATATAGCCGCTATCATCTCAGTTTTATCTTCCCTTTTTTCAAGGATATCAACTGGAAAATCAAGGGTATAGGTATTGGTATTGTTCCTAACCACCTTTAAAACGCCACTTAAGGTATCAAAAGCCATTATCTCTCTATCAAAACCCAAATGACACCACAAAGTATGAGCCGTTGCCAATGTCGCATGACCACACAACCGCACCTCATATCCCGGAGTAAACCAGCGCAAATGAAAATTGGTTTTACCACCAGTAGGTACTATATAAGCGGTTTCAGAAAGGTTGTTTTCAATGGCAATCTTCTGTAAAATTTCGTCTGGTAGCCATTCACTAAGGGGTATAATTGCCGCAGGATTTCCACCAAATACCTTTTCAGTAAATGCATCAACTTGGTAAAGTTTTAACTTCATATTTTAATTAGTTTGATTTTCAGATTCCAGATTTGAAATCTTGAAATTTGAAATTTGAAATTTGAAATTTGAAATTTGAAATTTGAAATCCTAAAATTCATTTATATTTGCCATAAACATCGTAAAAAATTTGGACATTATCCATCATTAATTGATATAAACCTATCTAAAAATTGAAAACCAATTATTTACATATAATTTCATTCGATATTCCTTTCCCCGCCGATTACGGTGGCGTCATGGATGTCTTTTATAAACTCAAAGCATTAAATGAAGCAGGCATAAAAATAATACTACACTGTTTTCAGTATAGAGATAGACAGGCACAACCTGAGCTTGAAAAATATTGTGAAAAAGTATATTACTATAAGCGTAACTTATCACTTTTAGGCATTCTGAGCAGTTTACCTTTTATCGTAAAATCAAGAACAAGTTCGGCACTTTTAAAAAACCTTAAAAATGATACTTATCCAATCCTATTTGAGGGTTTGCACACCTGCGGCATTATAGACGATAAAATACTAAAGGATCGTTTCAAAATCATCAGAATGCACAATGTTGAATGGGAATATTATCGGAATTTGGAAGCATTGGAGAATAAAATAGCCAATAAAATTTATTTCAAAACGGAGAGTATCAAGCTACAAAAATTTGAACGCTTTGCGATAAAACATGCCCAATTCATTCTCACTATTTCACCCGACGACGAGGATTATTTCAAGCAAATTTTTGAAAAAGATAATTTAAATGAAAATATCATCAACTACATTCCGCCTTTTCACCCCAATACGACGGTGGATTCTAAAACCGAGCGCGGTGAGTACGTCCTTTTTCATGGCAAATTAAGCGTTGCTGATAATGAACAAGGCGCAATGTATCTAATTAAAAAAGTATTTTCTAAGGTAGATGTGCCTTTTATCATTGCAGGCAAAGACCCCTCAGTATCACTCATTGATTTGGCTCGCAATTATGAAAATATTACCATAAAAGCCAACCCCAAAGAAGATGAAATGAATGATTTGATTCAAAATGCACAGATAAATGTTTTGGTAAGTTTTCAACGCTCGGGTATGAAATTGAAACTGTTAAATGCACTTTATAGAGGAAGATTTTGTATTGCCAATCGGTCAATGGTACAAAATACAGGTTTAGAAACCCTTTGTATGGTTAAAAATACATCCAAAGAAATTGCTGCCACTATAGAAAGCTATATGAATCTCCAATTTTCAAATAAACAAATCAACGAGCGGCGAGCCATCTTAGAAAAGGCATTTTCAAATAAAATAAATGCCTTAAAAATTGTGGAAATTCTACCTCAAATTTAGAGAGATGATAATAAAAAAGCCTATTTAAAGTATCAAAACAATACTTGAAATAGGCTTTATTGACTTTAAAAACTCAATATTTTTATTTCTTTTTTTCAAAGTTATTTATCACTTCTTCTACTTGATTTATAGGCATATCAAGGCAATCGGCAATAAATTCAGCTTTATGACCTTTTTGCCACATAGTGAAAATTGTTTTATGAATAGTTTCCAATTTACCCTCTAGCTTACCTTCCAATTTACCTTCGAGCTTCCATTTTTTAAATAAAGAATCTACTGCATTCATAGCTTCGTGATTTAATGATAAAATATTGCTATTGATTTGCTGATGTACTATTTCATCGGGTGTATCCGATATTGTTGACAAATATACACCAAAAAGGTGAATAAATTGATGTAACTCATCACTTTTTATATCTGAGAATCCATCCAACCAAATTTTAACAAAGTTTGTTTGAATATAGTTCTTTTCTAAAAAATGTTTGAACGCTATAAATATTTTGCGGAGAAACATAGTTTGAAGACTAAATATCATTTCATCCGAATAATTGCTCAAATCAGTCAAAACATAATCAAATTGTGGCATAAAACGCAATAAATCCTCGTCAGTTTCTCCAAAATAGCTCTTAAAAGGTAGGTATTCCCACTTTTCAACACCATGATAAACAACAATTGGGATAATTTGAATCAATGGCTCATTGTTTTCCAACTGCTTTCGCCATGCACCTAACATATATTCCAATAGTTGAAAATGAGGATACACTGGCTTGAAACTTTTATGTTCAAATAAAAAAGCTACTTGTATCAATTGACCGTTTTTGAGATGACATCGCCAAACCAAATCGGAATAATAACTTGCTAAATCCTTCGTAATATAAGCGTTTGGATCCAAAACAAGTGTATCAAGGTCAAGTTTATCAGTTAAATTTTGAGGAAAAACCTCATTGAAATATCCTTTCACGACCGTAAGCATACTGAAAGTTGATCTAAAAAATTTGTCGTGCGGATTGTTGATTTTGGTTGAGTCTTTTCGCTGTTTATTGTTTTTAGGCATTTTAAGTTATGGTTAAAGTTTCTCATTGTATGGTTTAGAAGTTAAATATAAAACGAAAATCCACTTTTCATTCAATATTTAGACTTTTTTCAAAAAAAACAACTTTCAATCTAAACTGAAAGTTCTGAAAATTTGTTATCTTTGTAATAAATTAATTGAAATGAAATCTACATCCGATATTCAAGTGATTCTCAACGACAAAACCCTTTCTGCTGACTTAAGAGCCATAGCTGAGAAGGTAAAAAATGGTGAACGCATCTCTGATACTGAGGGGGTACTGCTGTTTGAAAAAGCTGATTTGAGCTATTTAGGCGCGTTGGCGAATTTCGTAAGAGAGAAAAAAAATGGCGATAAAACCTATTTTAACCGCAATTTTCACATTGAACCCACCAATCTCTGCATTTATACTTGCAAATTCTGCTCATATAGCCGCCTCATTAAGCAGCGTGGTGAGGATTCATGGGAATATACCATGGATGATATGATGAATATCGTTAAAAGTTATGATGGAAAGCCCGTTACAGAGGTGCACATCGTTGGTGGTGTTTTACCGCAATATGATTTAAAGTTTTATTTAGAGTTTTTTAAAAAGATAAAAGAACACCGCCCAGAGCTGCATGTGAAAGCCCTCACGCCTGTTGAATACCACTATATTTTTAAGAAAGGAAAAGTATCTTATACTGAGGGGATGCGCTTAGTGAAAGAATCGGGCGTGGATTCACTCCCTGGCGGTGGTGCTGAAATTTTTCATCCTGAAGTCCGTGAGGTGATTGCCCACGATAAATGTACGGGCGAACAATGGCTCGAAATGCACGAAATATGGCATAACTTGGGCATGCGCTCCAATGCAACCATGCTTTATGGGCACATTGAAAAATATCAGCACCGCATTCACCACATGGAGCAGCTGCGCCAATTACAAGATAAAACAGGTGGTTTTCAGACTTTTATCCCTTTAAAATTCCGTAATCAAGACAATGAAATGTCGCATATTACAGAATCTACGACGGTTGAAGATTTGAAAAACTACGCTATTTCACGCATTTATCTCGATAATTTTGACCATATCAAAGCATATTGGCCCATGATTGGTCGCACAACGGCTCAAGTAGCACTTAGTTTCGGGGTAGATGATATTGATGGCACTATTGATGATACCACTAAAATCTATTCAATGGCGGGCAGCGAGGAGAAAAATCCCGCGCTTTCAACAATGGATTTGGTGAATATGATACGCCGAGTGGGTCGCACGCCCATCGAAAGAGATACCTTGTACAATGTAGTCACCGATTTTACAAATGTAGAATTTGAAGAAGATAAACAGTTTAGAGGTTATTTGGCGTTGCCTGTTTTGAATTAATGAATCATAACCTTTTTAATAAGAGTAAACATACCGGATATAATTAGAACGGTTAATACAACATAGATATAGGTTTCTGGGAGTCGAGTGCCAATACGCATTCGATGTCCGAAAGAAAGACCTCCATATTTTGCACCGTTTATATTAGCATATATTATGAAAAGTAAAGTCACGTATATAAGTGTACCCATGTTTTAAATTGGTATTTAATGAATTAATAAATTGCTGCCAAAATACTATAATTTAGACAAATATAAAATAACTTTTGAAATTACAAGAAATGACTCTCTACATCATCCGACATGGCGAAACTGAAATGAACCGACAAGGCATTGTGCAAGGGAGCGGTGTAGATTCTGAATTGAATACAAATGGTCGAAAACAGGCGCATTTGTTCTATAAATACTACAATAATGTGCATTTTGACTACATTGTCACCTCCAATTTGCAACGGACGCATCAGACTGTAGAGCCATTTTTACTGAGGGGTACACACAAGGATTGGTTGAAATTGCCCGAATTAAATGAGATTTCCTGGGGAGTGCATGAAGGCAAAAAAGGCTCAAATGAGCAACATGAATTCTATAAAAAACTAATGGCTGATTGGGAATCGGGCGTGTATGATACCAAAATCGAAGGCGGTGAAAGTGCCAATGAATTGCATGAAAGGGTCAGTAAAGCCATTCAGTTTTTAAAAAATGAAAAGCATCAAGGTAAAAATATTTTACTGTGCACGCATGGTCGCACGCTGTTGTGTATGCTCACTATTTTAAATAACCACCCCCTCAGTAAAATGAACGATTTTAAGCATCAAAATACCTGTTTGTACAAAGCGCACCTGATAGATGGAGAGTTTGTTTTTGAAACGGAGAACGATTTAAGGCATTTAGGTAAGTAGCGCGGAACTTCAGTTCCGCCCGAAAGATGCGTGTTTTGTTGAAAAATTAGGGCGGAACTGAAGTTCTGCGTTACAATTAAAAATCACGACGGAACTGTAGTTCCGCACCACTATATGAAAAAATATAAAGTCACAGCAGTCAGTTATCTCAATACTAAGCCTTTTTTATATGGCATTTTTCAAAGTCCCGTACAAGAGCAAATAGAATTGAGTTTAAATATACCCTCAGTATGCGCGGCTAAGTTGGAGTCAGGTGAGGCAGATTTGGGCTTGATACCGGTGGCGGCTATCCCTGATTTGAGTACACCACATATTATTTCGGATTATTGCATTGGTTCAGTCGGAGCGGTAAAAACGGTCTGTTTGTACTCAAATATACCTATAACAGACGTAAAAAAGGTGTATTTGGATTATCATTCCAAAACATCCGTGGCACTAACGAAGATTTTATTAAAAAAATATTGGCAAATAAACCCCATTTTATTGACTTCTACTGAGGGGTATCTCGATAAGCCAGAACCCGATGCAGCGTATTTAGCCATCGGCGACAAAACCATTGGCTTAGAAATGCGCTTCGATTTCATTTATGATTTAGGTGAAATTTGGCAGGATTGGACGGGTTTGCCATTCGTTTTTGCGGCATGGGTATCCAATAAAAAGTTGCCTGAAAGTTTCATTGAAGAGTTTAATAAAGCCTTACAGGCAGGTTTGGAGCATATTCAAGAGCTAATTTATATTCTCCCGACCCAGTATTTTGAGTTTGATTTAAAAGAATATTTCACTAAAAACATCTCTTACACCCTTGATAATGCAAAGCGCAAAGGGCTTGAAAGGTTTTTAAGTGAAATAAAAGAGGGAGCGCTAGTTTAATTTAAAACTCTCACCTCACCACCACAAAGCGATTGCTCGCCAAGTCCCTACCCCATTTGCCTTCAATCAAATAAGTGTAAGTTCCTGAAGTCAAATTCAAGGATTTAATGTCGATAATGGCTTCATTTTTACCTTCTTTAAACTCTTTCTTTTTTAAAACTTCTGAGACCATTTTACCCGATACATCAAATATTTTAATGCACAGCTTTTTAGGTTCTACTAAATCAAAATTGATAACTAATTGACTATCAACGGGATTGGGGTAGCATGAAGTTTGTAAAATATCCTTACTCCATATTACCCCCTCAGTATTAGTGGTATTAGTGAGCAATTGAGTATTAATTAAGGCCGTATAAATTGTCTTTTTCCCACCTAAATTCATGGCTGTCCATATCGGGCGAACGATATTATTGTGCGCCACAACATTCGTATAATCGCCAAAAAATTCGCTGCCATTGGGTTTGAAAAGTTGTTCACTTATCTTGATATTTTGAAACGTTTCACCACCATCTTTACTCAAAGCCATGTACACATCCGTAGAATCACTCGCATAATTGCGGCGGTCATAAAACACAAACCACAGATTGCCATTAGCATGGTCAAGAGCCATCCACGTCATGAATTGATGGCGATTGCTGTTATCGTTATTTACTTTTTTAGGTAAAGTCCAAGTATTTCCCCCATCTTTTGATTTCGCTAACCAAATGTCCGTATTCGTTTCACCGTTGCGCTGGTCGCTCCAATTGACATAAATAGTACCTCTATTCGGGCTATTACTCGTATCACATACCGCAATTGGCAGCCCGTTACAGCGATAAATTCCTGGCACATTGTAGGTCCAACCGCCACCAATATCGGATACTTTTATATCATTTTTTAACCACGTTGCGCCTTTATCCAATGATTTATCAAACATCAAGCCTTTGGGTCCCGCCCATGTTACGTACAATTCGCCATTTGTTCCGAGCGTTGGGACTGCCCCCTCAGTAGTATTGTCGTCGTCAAGGCAATCGCCGCCGAATTGGTTGATGCGTTGCGCAGATGACCAAGTTAAGCCACCATCAATGGATTTTGAAAATAAAATGTGGGAACTATCTTGCGGGCTTTGGCTTTCGTATTTATCAAATTGCGTCCATGTACAATAAATAGCATTCGTTTTTCTATCAATCGTGACCCAATGTTTATCTTGGTTTTTAGTGCCATTTAAGCCCATAAATGAGCCATTATTCCACGTTTTACCGCCATCAATGGATTTTTGACACACAATCCTGTCTATCCAATTACCATCGCTGGGATTCGATAAATGAAAATGGTAGAACGCCCCCTCAGTATCCGAAGCCAAAACGGGGTCGCCCCAAACCCCAAATGAGGAATTTTGAATGCGCTTAGTCCATGTCCGCCCTGTGTCATTTGAATAATAGATATTCGCAATATTAGCACCCGCCACCATACGCGCAGGGTTTTTAATATCCATTGAAATGCTTGGCTCGTCGGCATCACCTGAGTTATCCACAACTATATTGGGGTGTTGTGCAAAAGCCAGCGTTCTAAGTAATAAAACTATAAATAAGATAGATGATTTCTTTAAATACATTTTAATTAGATTTTCAAATTCGTGATGAGCGATTTAAAACGTAAAATCCATCCTCGCTGATATATTACGTGGAGCATCCAAAACCCCTGGGCGATAAGCATATTCTTCATTTAAAATATTAGCACCAATCACTGTTAGTTTTAAAAACTTAGTTGGTTTGAATCCCACACGCACATCTAATGTCGTAAAACCTGTGGTGTGACTATTTCTGAAAGCTTTTATGCCCGGTAAAAAATCATTCAAAATACGGTCAATCGCATCCATGTGGCTATTGTACAAAGCCGCTACTCCAATTGAAATTTTATCAAAAGATACCTCCGTATCAAATTTAAAATTATGCTTAAAACGGTATTTCAATATGTTAAAACCTGCTGTAGAGTTTGAGCTATCTCTTTTAGTAAAAACCTTGTATTTAGGGTCAATATAGGTATAGCCAATTAAAAAAGATAAGCCGAATTTATCCATTTTAGCTTGCCCTGCTACGCTGGCTTCGTAACCTTTTATCACTGTATTGCTTACATTCTGAGATTGAAACCCGATGATATTGGGGCGCGAAGTGGCTTGAAATTCCATCATATTACTGTACTCCGACCAAAACACCGAAGCATCTGCAAAGCCCATAAGCCCACCTATTTTAAAACCCTGTTTCACCCCAAATTCAGCTGACCAACCCGTTTCTGAAGTCAAAGTTGGGTTCGGAATGACGGGTATTCCGCCCGCTTGGGTTGAGATAAACATTTCAGCAATTGTCGGAAAACGATAGCCTTGCCCCCATGAAGTCCTTAAATATGTCGCTTTTCCTACTTGATAATTAGCCCCAATCCTAAAAACGGGTTTTGATTCTCGCAACTGACCACCATTCGGGACACTCTCAATTTGGGTAGCATTATACTTAACAAGTTTAGGTCCATTTATAGTATTTTGCTCAAATCGCACACCCGCCGAAAGATTCAATTTTCCTAAATTAACATCCGATTGAGCATAAGCAGCAAGGTTTAAGGCTTTAAAAATAGTATCACCATATAGTTTAGCATTTACGCCCGTTCTGATACCCACCAAACCAGCCGTAATCACCACTTTTTCCATTTTACGCTGAAACTGGTATTCACCATAATTCAAGTCCGATTTATTTTGCTGATTGTTCGTCAAATCATTTTTTACGCTGTATCTGCGGGTCAAAACTTTATGCTGATTGCCATATTTATCAAAATAATTTAAGTAAGGGTCAATAATATATCGGGTTTTATTAGCCGTTGTGTAGGCATTTGCGGTGCCGATGTATGCCCCTTTTGTATCATTTTGCCAATAAAAAAACGTTTGACTAACCCCAGTATTTATATTCGCATTCAAGCCCACGCTCAATCTATCTGTAATTCTATATCTCAAATTTGTGGTAAAACGCCCGAATTTATCGTACCAGTTCTTATTGTAACTATCCAAATTATAGTAAAAAAGCGTCCCTACCACGTCTAATTTTCCAAATTTCTGCTTGTGCATTATGCTCGCAGTGGCTTCATAAGGTGTTTTTGTCCACCACTTTTTAGCAGCATCTTTAGGCGTTAAGTAAAATGCTGATTGCAGAGTTACCTTAGTTACAGGCTCTAATTTAGCAAATCCAGTGCGGATATTAATAACCCCATTCATCGCCGATGAGCCATATAATGCCGAAGAAGCTCCTTTTATCACCTCTATTTGTTCAATATTTTCAACGGGAATATCTTTCCAATTCGGAAAACCTGCATCGCCTTGCACCGCTGGAATATCATCCACCAAAAGTAAAACCCTACTTCCTGCCCCATAACTCCAACCCGAGCCACCTCTAATATTCGCCTGCCCGTCAATGATATTTACGCCGGGTACTTTTTGCAATACATCATCCACCCTCCGAGTATTCACATTTTCAATCAATTGAGCTTTCAAAACATCCATCGAAACCGTCACTTGGCTCAATGGTTTCTCAAATTTACCCGCCGTTACCGTTGCCGTTTGGAGTAAAGAGTTTCCTTCTTCAAGGCTGATATTAAAATTAGAAACTACCTCTTTGATGCCTTTGGCTTCATCACGCTCCTGCGTGACAGTAAAAACCTCCTCTTTTTCATAATTTTCATAGCCCACATAACTCACCTCCACTTTATAACGGTCTGCCTTATCAATTTCTAATTGGTATAGACCATCAGTGTCCGTTACAGTAGCTTTATCATTGATTTTAACGGTGGCTTGTATTAGAGGTGCATTGGTAGCAGCATCCGAAACTTTTCCAGAAATGGTCACTTTTTGAGCAGAAATGAATGAAAATGTAGCAATAATGGAGAGACAAACAAGTAAAATTCTTTTCATAGTTTGTTATTTGACATGGTTTAAATCGAAAACATCTATTCGTTCCAAAGATAAGAATCTCCCATTTAAATGAAAATTTTTATTGGGTTATTATATTACCCATGTCACCGCTTTCGAGCGGTGGCATGGTTTCATTCTCAAACCCGCCATTTAAAAGACTTTTCATCTATTGCCCTTTGGGTGGAAAGGATACCATCTAAGTGGTCATATTCATGTTGCAGCAATTCCGAAAGACTGCCATTGAGATGCATTGTTTGAGGTTTCCAATCCAAATCGAGGTAGTGAATAGTGCATGATTTATGCCGTTTCAAACGCACTAATAAATTTGGAAAACACATGCAATCGTCCCACATTTCAAACATTTCATCGCTCAAATCAGTCAATTGTGGATTGATAAAAACCACGGGTTTATCAATGTACATATAAATCAAGCGTTTCATCACGCCAATTTGAGGCGCAGCGATGCCCCGAAATGCACCATAATGCGCAAATCGCTCCTTGAATTCAAATAAAATATCGTGTAAATCTTGAATAACAGGTTTCAGACTGTCGAGTTCATCGCGTTCTACAGGTTGCGAAATTTCATGCAGGCGTGGGTCGCCGAGGAGTATTATTTTATCAGATTTCACTTTTTATTTGGTGCTTGGTTGATGGTGCTTGGTGCACATTACAAGCACTAAGTACTATCATCCAAGCACTAAGCACCAACAAACAAGCACCAAACAAGCATTAATTAAGGATTTTTTTTATACACAAACACAATGCCTTCCCCAAAAGATATGGTAAAACGGTCATTGCTTGCCTTCCTCAAATGTACGGTTTCTTTGGTTTTAGATTCAAAAAAATACGCATCATTTTTAACCTCTTTTAAATAATGGGTGGTGTTATTAAAAATAAGCACATTGTCTTTTCCTAAGTTTTTAATCTGAATAGGCATTTTAGAAAGCCTTATTTTATCGAAAAAAACGGACTTTTCACCTGTTAAATTAAAGGAATCCTTCATTTCCCACTCAATCGTATTCAGAGTTTTTTTATCAGATAATGTCCAATTGCCTTTTAAAAACCGCAAACCCGCAAATGTCCGCTGACCCCTCAGTATTTCTTGATGTTGAAACGTGATGTACCAACTCACTACCCCAATCACGCTCAAAAGTAAAACGGCAATAATCACCCCAATGAGTTGCAGTTCCATTGGGCGGCGTTTACGTTTGCGCTTGGGTGTCGTCTTCAAACGCTTTTCAAGCCGTTGCCATGCTTCGGTTGGAGGCGTTTCCGTCAGTTTTTCACTTTCCTCACGTAAAAGGTCAAATATGTCTTTTTCGTTTTCCAAATATTTTTATTTAACTAAAATGTTTCTAATTTGTAAGTACTTAGTTAGATTGTCGCTTTCGCTCCGTTTAGCCACTGATTACACTGAAATTGACTGATTTTGCACTGATTTATACG
>JANPHO010000790.1:0-4665 GCA_031424515.1 Saprospiraceae bacterium | reverse complement strand
TCCGAAGGGCGATAAAGCCTCTCTGATGTATTTGGGTGAGGATTCGACTTGTTATAAAACGTTTTATGAAATTGATAAAGATGGTAGTTGGAAAGATTTTATCAATTTGACCCGCGTTTTGAACCTCGAACCCGATAAAATAGAGCGCGTGCTGAACGTTGACCAAGTGCTTTGGATGCTGGCACTCAATTCCGTTATGGTCAATTTGGATAGTTATACGGGGCTTTTTTCGCATAATTATTATCTCTATCGCATTGCTGACGGACGTTTTACGCCTTTGATGTGGGATTTGAATATGTCTTTTGGGGCTTTCTCGATGCCAGGCGTGGAAATGACGCAACTCGACCCTTTTTTCTATATCAACGATACTAAAAGACCATTGATTTCAAAATTATTGGCAATCCTAATGTATCGTAAAATATATTCATCGCATATCAAAACTATATTAAATGACTGGTTTTACAACGAAAAATATTTAAAACGGGCTAAAGAAATAGCACAATTCATTGATGCTCAAGTAAAAGATGACCCGAATAAACACTACACCTACGACGATTTTAAGAAAAATATTGCAACTTCCGTTTCTGAAGTAGTAGACGGAAAAGAGGTAGGCTCAAAGATTATCGGCATTGAAGAGTTAATGAAACGCCGCATTGAATATCTGAAAAACTTCCCACCTTTTCAAAAAGCAACGCCTAAAATCGAATCGCAACCAACTCATACTGCCATGCCAATTGTGCAAGGACAAAATGAAAAATTGAATATCAAAGTGAAAGTAAGTGGCGCAACACGCGTATGGTGTCTCGTCAGAAATGATAAAAATGGATCTTATCGCTATTTAGCAATGTCCGATGATGGGCAACACAACGATGAGGCTGCCAATGATAGCACTTGGGGCGTTGTTTTCGATAAAAAAAATGTACAATATTACATTATTGCTGAAAATGAAGACGCCGTGAGCCTTATGCCAGAGCGCGGGGGAAAGGAGTTTTTTGAGGTGAAATAGTATATATTGACTTGGTTCAATTCCAAAAATCGGAATTGAACCAAGTTATTGAACCATTTTCAAGTGAAAGCTAAGCTTTTGGCAACCCATATTGCTTATGCACCTTTTCAATTTCCTCTTTATAAGTCACATACTGAGGGGTCGAAATTCGGAATTTGATGCTTTCCAAAAACTGGTTAAGTTTCAAATATTCTGTCTCGGTCAGTATATTATCATCCAAAAATGCATCCATCAGCTTTAAAAAAGTGCCATTTATTTCACGTGCTACTTCAATATAACTGGTTTTATCTTCCAAAAATCCGTAAAAAAATGAGGCTTCGTTATAATTGATTTTTTGATTTAACACAAGATCATCGAATTCTCTTTTTGTCAGATTGATTTCACCCAATATCTCGTCATAACTTTTACGGCGGTGCTCAAAATCTTCCATCGTATTATAAACCCGAGTAGTAAATTCTTTGATGTATTGATGCCTTTTTCTGAAATAAAACCAACCAAATAGGCCTGAAATCAAGGCAAAAGTACCCGCTACGCCCAATTCGCTCGCAAAACCCAAAGCCATTAAAGTTTGCGATGTTTTGCCAATCGGGCTCGTGTTCGGAATAGAGCCATTATTACTAACTTGATACATTATATCATCAAAATCACTGTTTTTCATCTGCGCAGCGGGACGGTACGCATTGACATTTGCCATCATTAAACGGGGAATATTATCAAAATCTTTATGTAAAAAATTCTTCCTAATATCGCTCCATTGCCCAATTTGATGTCCATAGGAATATTTTGAAATAATTAGCTCATTCGCTTTTGCAAAGAAATAGACCATCTTTTTTATGTGAGTGGTATCATGCAAAGCTTTCCATTGCTCTTCAAGGGTTTTTATCTCCGTTTTGAGTATTTCGGATTGCGGATTTTGCTGAAACGCTTCTTTTTTAATGGCTAAATCCTTATCAACATCCTTCCCTTTACCCCTCAAAAAAAGGATTAATTCGTTGGGATGCACGGGTATCTGAATCATTCCGCCCAACCTTCGGAGGTGCTCGTTGCTCAATTCCACCCGTTGACCCACGCCCAATTGAGTGATACAAATGAGGTAAAAATTAGTGGGTACCATCACGGTATCTTTTCCATAAATGGTTTTGGCTTTAGGGTCATCAAGATGCTCCCATAATTCGGGACCGAAGAAAGTTTCGGGGTTTATTTTATCAATTTTATCAATAACACAGACGAATTTTTCGTTGGGCCTTTGACGGCATTTATCCCAAAATTTTACTAAATCACCCCTTACAAGCCTATTATTTTCAACATATCCAATGTATTTTTTATTAAACTCCAGATCAAACTGGGGCGCGCACAGAACCACCATTTTATTCTCCGGTTTGGAAGCAATCAAATTGGCTATTCTATCTACCAAAGTTGTGTTGCCACTGCCCGTTACCGCCGAGAACATACAGCTGTGTTTGTCCTTAAAAATACCGAAATACTCTTTTAATTTAGAGAATTCCATGGTTGGGTGAAATGGCTTTGAAATCAACTGAGTCTGGAGAGAGTCGTTGGTGGGCATCTCAATTTTATGAAATGCATTATACATGGATTGAATTGAGTCCTTTGAATTATCAAGGGTTTGATAGTCTTTTTTTAATAAAACATCTAATTCAGCCCAATATGGATCTTTTTCATTTTTAAAACCCCAATAAAGGAACCCTATACTGAGGGGTATGATGACGATGTATGGAAGCCAATTGTAGTTCCGCTTTTTCATAGTTGGTTGCAATAAAACTCGAAGTTAGTATATCTTTAAAACTATGCGAAGATACAAAAGGATTTGATATTTCAGAATGAAGCTTTGGTAGTACATTTACGTCTAATTCAAATTATTATCCTCTGACATATCCGCAATGATGGAATAAGCATCGCCTTTATGCTGTAAGACAGTCCTCCACAAAGTATGCGGTTGTGCATTAAAAAGGTAATTAGCGTGCATATCGCCCGTAATCCACGAGCCTTCACGCATTTCGTCAGCTAATTGACCCGCCGACCAACCCGAATAACCGATAAAAAAACGGATATGCTTTGGTTCAATCAATTTTGATTCTACCAATACTTTCAGCTGTTCCCAATCGCCACCCATGTACACACCCGCACTGATGCGCTTGCTGCCAATCAGTAAATCGCCTACATTGTGTAAAAAATGTAAGCTATCTGTCTGTACGGGACCACCATAGAAAAGCGGGGCGTTGAATTCCGGAAAATCCGCAACCACCTCATTCAGCTTCATATCCAGCATTTTATTCAAGATATAACCAAACGACCCCTCAGTATCATGGTTGCACATCAGCACCACTGAACGTTTGAAATGCGGCTCAACCATAAAAGGTTCTGCAATCATCAGCCGCCCTACTTTTATTTCATTTGAAACAGCCATTTTTATTAGAGTTTTAGATGTTAGATGTTAGATTTTGGATGATAGATGTTAGATTTTGGATGTCAGTTACCTTAAGGCTAATATCTATCATCTATCATCCAAAAAGTCTAATATTTATATCGCTTCGCTTGCTAAATTTCTATCCACTTGCGAGAACATACCCCTCAGTACTTTACCGTTTCCGCCTACTTCATAGACTTGAGTGACACCATCCGCAATCATATTTTGCATAATTTGAGTCCACCGAACGGGTGACGTCAACTGTTTTATCAAATTGGCTTTAATCACATTAGGTGAGGTGTGCGCTTTAGCATCCACATTTTGATACAATGGGCAAATAGGGGTTTTAAACTCCGTATTTTCAATAGCAGTACGCAATTCATCTTCCGCAGGTTTCATCAATGGCGAGTGAAATGCCCCACCGACCGGCAATATCAAAGCCCGTTTTGCACCTGCAGCTTTGAGCTTTTCACAAGCCTCTTGCACCGCTGCCACTGCGCCCGAAATCACCAATTGCCCCGGCGTATTGTAATTAGCGGGAACTACTACGCCGTCTATTTCGCTACATATTTTTTCAATAATATCATCCGCCAAACCTAAAATTGCCGCCATTGTGCTCGGTTCTGCTTCGCAGGCTTTTTGCATAGCTAAAGCGCGTTGTTGCACCAATTTCAAACCATCTTCAAAATCGATACCACCCGCCGCAACCAATGCCGAAAATTCACCTAAAGAATGCCCCGCTACGCAATCAGGCTGAAAAGCATCCCCTGCCATACGCGCCTTGATGACTGAATGTAAAAAAACGGAAGGCTGCGTCACTTTAGTCTGTTTCAAATCTTCTTCGCTGCCTTCAAACATAATTTTACTGAGGGGGTAGCCCAATATCGCATCTGCTTGGTCAAATAAATCTTTCGCCAATGCCGAAGATTCGTACATGTCTTTACCCATTCCTACAAATTGGGCGGCTTGACCCGGAAAAACGTATGCTTTTTTACTCATAAAATTTTTATCAAATATATTAGAAAACTGTGAAATTCTAAACACGTACTATATCTCGTCTTCCTTTTTATTAAAAAATGACGAAATTGCTTAGCTATATAGTCGCTTACGCTCCGTTTAGCCACTGATTTTACAGATTTTTACTGATTTACACTGATTTTAAAAAATAATTACTTGTAAATCAGTGTAAAATCAGTTGGTTTCAGTGTAATCAGTGGCTAAACGGAGCGTAAGC
>JANPHO010000789.1:0-3809 GCA_031424515.1 Saprospiraceae bacterium | reverse complement strand
ATTTACGATAAATTAATTATTGCAAATAGGTACATTTGTGGGGTTTAATAGGTACATTTATAGGGCTTGAGAGGTACGTTTATGGGGTTATCTCAGTACATAATTGGGGTTTATTGGGTACATGCTTGGGGTTATCAAGGTACATTTATGGGGTTTGTACCTATTTACATTCTCCAAATCCATAAAAAGCCTCAAATAGGTACATTTATAGGGTTTCGAACTATTATAAATCCTTTTATTCGGTACATTAATGGGGTTGTTTCATTATATCGTTTTACAGGCAGGATGGGCATAAAATAGTTAAAAAGGTACATTAATGGGGTTGGGTTTCTGATATATAAACCTTCCTATATTTTAATAGTGGATTGAAATAGAGAATGAGGCATTTGCAAATAGGTACATTAATGGGGTTTTGAGATAGTTGGCATTTTAAAAAATATTTTATTCGGTACAAATAGTGCTACCTTGTACCGAATAAAATATTTACTTTTGTCTAACGATTAACGAAAAACAAAAAAATGCTTTCTTCTAATCTTTTACCAGATAAATATGCTCGGATTGACAACCAATTCGTGTTCAATGCCCGCTATCGCTTGCCTGCGCGTGAGCAGAAGATAATTCTGTATTTGATATCCAAAATCAACCCGAATAATGAGAATGAATTTCATAAACAACGGCTTTCGATGAACGAAATGAAACAGTTGCTTGTGCGGGAGGGGACGAAATACGGCAGTTTTTACAGCGAATTGGCGACGATTGCGGAGACGATGACGAGTTGTAAAATTACGTTTCCGACCCGTTTTGAGGTGAATGGGATGCGGTTAAAAGGTGCCATTAACTGGTTTCAGCATTGTATCCCAGTTGAGGATGAAAAAGGGGAGGTGCATTTGGAGTTTGTTTTTTCCGAAATTTTGAAGCCTTTTATCATTGACTTGAAAGAATACGTCAAAATTGGGGTTTCCGAGGTGTTTCCGATGCGGAGTGGTTATGCGATTCGGATGTTTCAAATGCTCAAAGCGGAATATGATAGGCTGAAAGAGTATAAAAAAGTAGTTAATTTTGATTTTACGCTTGAAGAATTGAAACAGCTTTTAGGCATTGAAGAGAATAATTATCCCGATTTTAAGAACTTTCGGGTGCGGGTGCTTGACCCCATAAAACAGGATATTGATGAATTCAGCAACCAAATTCAAGTGGATTATGAATATCTCAAAACGGGTAAAAAAGTTACAGGTATTCGTTTTTTAGTTTTTGCAAAACCTAAAACGGCAACCCCCTTCCCGAAAGAATCGGGATTTCCTGCGTCAACAGTATTAAAGGTTACAGAACCTAAAAAAACGACGAAAAAACCTAAAAATGAAAAGGTTGATTTATCCAAATTGACGCGGGCACAACTAAAAGCCGTTGAAATATTGACCCAATTCGGGGTTTTTGAAGGCATAGCTGCCAAACAAATATTGCCTTCAATTGGCGGCACAGAATTGGATGGTTTTGAGGATTTATTCGTGCAAAAAGCGATTCAGTATTTTCAAAAAAATGCCAATCAGCAAAGCACCGCGGAATTAAGTGCGCAGACTTTCGTGGTTTGGTGGCACGATAAAAAGATTTTTAATGCACAATCCACATCGGGCGTTTGGAGCGTTTTATTGGAAGCCTTGGTTGAGGATAAGAAAAAAATGCAGAAAAAAGACCCGCAAGCCTTTGAAAATCGCCTTGTCGCAAAGACAATGACAAATGAGGCGTTTGAAAAATGGTATAGAGAGGGTAGGGAATAGTTTTTTAAAACATAGAATTCAATATGAGTTGGACTCAAGTTACTATATTAATAGAGGGAGTTAAAGACGAAAAATTTGATATTGCAAAAATAATTTTCAAAGAAGATATACATTTGTTTTTGCCAAACGAAAATTATTTTTCAAGATTTAAGTCAATGGATACTAAGAATGATGTGGTATTTATTACTTATGAAAGGAGGAAGCATTTACCTTATTGGGTAATTCAAGAAGTCTCAAATGTATATAAGAATGCTCATTTCACAGTGATAGCAAACAGTCCCGAATATGATGGTGGTCCAGCAGGAATCGTTAAAATACAAAAAGGTCAAATAAAAGATAGTTACGGATTTTGGGGAAAACGGCAAGAGACTCTAATTAATCCTGAGCCAGAATTAATATTTGAGTGGTTTAAAAAAAATGGATATGAGGAATTTTATAGAGATAAAAGAATCCTAATACAACCAAAAAAATGGATAGATGAGTTATATCATAAAAATATAATTGATTTTGATGATAGTGAAGAAGCAGAATTAGAAATATTAAAAAATTTAGTTTACAGTAAACTAAATGAAGAGTGGTTTAAATTTGACATTTGATTTGCCATAACGACAAAAAAAAGCACTCACCGAAGACCAAAGTCTTAAAATGAGTGCTTTTTTTATTTTATTTCGCTTTTTTCTTCAAAACACCTTGTCGCCACACTAATAGGCTTTTATCGGAATAAATATCGGCACTTCTTTTATCGGGTGAAATGAGGTATTTTAGAACATTCATCCCCATATCATCTACGGCATTGGCGGTGTTGGATAATATTACTACGGCGGTTTGGCTTTCTTTCACGAAGCCGATGAATGTCGAAAATCCACCTTTTTCACTGCATTGCCACACAATTTTACGCTTATCTTTTTCGCCCGCAGGCATCACTATCCAACCCCAACCCACCATAAAACGGCTATCAGCCGGGTCGGTGTAGAGTTTTGGGATGTGCGTTTCAGAAAGAGCAATATCCAAATTATTGTTTTTATTTGAGAGATTGGCTTGCATAAAACGCAATAAATCAGTCGCATTCGAGCGAATACCCGCCGCAGGTGTGAATACATTATAGTTTCTATGTATTGTAACATTCCCTTTTGCAGTATGCCCAGTGAGGAATAATTTACTTTGTTCACTGTTCGGCGTGATAAAAGTATGGTTCATACTGAGGGGGGTCAATATTTCATCTTTTAAAAGCGTGTTGTAATCTTTCCCTGTTTTATGCGTCAAAGCCTCTGCTAATAAAGCTGTTCCAATCATCGAATGGTTGTATTGATACCCAAATGATTGATTCGGCGGTAAGGAAGCGATGTATTTATTGAGTTTTTCAAGATTATAACTCGCATAAGGGTTTTTTGTATTAAAAATATTGACACCCGGCTCTTCTGGAAAACCCGCTGAATGGGTGGCCAAATCGCATAAAACCATCATCTGAGGCACGTCAAAAGGGTCTGGGAAACAGATATACCTGTGTTTATTCAATTCATCCGGTACAGTCGGGTTTTGTGGTGGCGTTTCACAGACAATACGCTGATAATAAGGGACTTTTACCACGCCTTTTAAAATGTCGCCCACTGGCTCAAGGCTACTTATTTTACCTTTAGTTTCTAAAATGGCCATGATGGAGGTTGTAAAAACCTCCGAAACTGCACCCAACTCGAATACTGAATTAGAATCAGGTTTGATGCCATTTCCCTTCAAAGTTTCGCCAAAAGTATATATTTGCTGTTGCCCATTGTGTATGATACCAACCACAAGTGCCTTGTTGCGCTTATCTTTTACATAAGATTGCGTAAATTTGTCAATTTCAACTTGTGAAATCGTTTGAGACTTTACGGTGGAAACAAAGATAAAAAGGAAGAGAATAATTAAAATAAAAGCTGTTGTAAGCCAACCACTCAATCTCCAGTTGCGATATTCGGTTATTCTATTTTTCATTTTTAATAGTTTTTGTTATAAAATATAAGAAGCCTTTCGGTGCAAAAGTAGTTACCATTAAAT
>JANPHO010000788.1:0-7986 GCA_031424515.1 Saprospiraceae bacterium | reverse complement strand
AAGGTTAAAGGATGATTGGGCACTCTGATAGCAACCGTTTCTTTTCCTGCTGTAACTGTATATGGAACATGTGCTTGTTTTTTTAAGACCAAAGTTAAAGGACCCGGCCAGAATTTTTTAGCAAGCTTTATGGCTATTTCAGGAATATCTGTAGCGACTTCATTTAAAAACGCCGCCGACTTAATGTGGACTATTAAAGGATTAAAAAAAGGTCTTTTTTTTAGGTCAAATATTTTTTTAACGGCACTTTCACTGTACGCATTACCCGCCAATCCGTAAACAGTTTCAGTGGGGATGCCTATTATATCGCCAGTTATCAGAGCTTGTTTCGCTTCGCTTAGATTAGTTGTTATCACTGTTTTTATCATGTTTTTCTTTGAAATCCCCAATTTCTTCTTTAGAATTCTCAAAATTAGAAAAACTGACGTTAATGACTGCTGTTATTTCAATTTTTCCATTTCCTATTTTTGCTTCCTTGATAGCTTTGGATACAGTTTCAATACTCTCCTTTAATTGATTTATTCTATCCAATGAAGTTTCATCGTCTTTTCCAAAACGTATTTGTGATCTGAAGTTCTTCATTTTATGGAACTGTATCTTGCTTGAAAATACATTGTCTAATATTTCCATCGCCTCAGTTTGAGAAAATTCGCCTTCAATTAGTTTAAATTTTTGTTTAATCTCCATTTTTTATCGATATTTTATTGTTGTTTGAAATTTGACGAATTAGACTTAGTGCTGATATTATAGAAAGTGAAATTAGAAATTGACTCTCAATAATATCCGTGGTTGCAAAAGACGCTATTAAAAAAGCCATCATTGCCATTAATTTTATTGTTGATATCATGTTAATATTTTTTATTGTCCTTGACCCAAAGAGTATCCTGCTTTACCATCAAACGAATAAAGATTTTCAGTTTTTATGGTGTCAATGTTTTCTTTGAGTGCCTTTTTTAAAAGCTCAATGATATTTGTTTTATCTATTTCGAAGCCTTCGACTGGTTTAAACCGACATCTCCAATGGTCGGTACAGAATGTTTCTTCAAATCCATGAGGCCAAACTTTGATACCTCGGTTGGTAATCATTGAGAGTTTAATCCCTTCTTGCTCTATTTTCTTTACTTTTTCTGCCAATTCATTTGGATCATTTCCTCCCCAATGAACGAATACATCTACACCCACCAATTCTTTATTCGCAGCGGGTTTTCGAACGTATTTTGGCAAATTAAGAGCGGAATTTTTAGCGTAAAATACTGGTTTAAGTATAGACGGTTTGTTACCCAAATTTGCTACAACAGCCTTAGCAAATTCTTTTGTCCCCACTTTTTGCTTGCTCACACCATCTTTAAAAATGTCGTATGTATGAATACCATCTTCAATGGTTTTCAGCCAAGCATTTTGCACTTTTTCGGCAACGTCGGTTTGCCCGATGTGATTAAGCATCATAACTGCTCCTTGTAATAAACCCGATGGATTGGCTAAATTTTGTCCAGCTCTTCTTGGTGCTGAACCGTGAATGGCTTCAAACATAGCGCACTCTTCTCCAATATTTGCCGAGCCTGCTAAACCTACCGAACCCGCAATTTGGGCTGCCACATCACTTAATACGTCTCCATATAAGTTAGGCATTACCAATACATCAAAACTTTCAGGCGTATCTGCCATTTTAGCGGCTCCAATATCAATAATCCAATGTTCATTTTCTATTTCAGGATATTCTTGGGCTATCTCATCAAATACCTGATGAAACAAACCATCGCTCTGCTTCATTATATTATCTTTAGTGAAGCAGGTTACTTTTTTCCTGTTTTGTTGCTTAGCGTATTCAAACGCATAGCGCACAATTTTTTCACACCCAGGTCGGCTTATCAGTTTCAAACACTGCACCACTTCATCCGTTTGTTGGTGTTCAATACCCGCATACAAGTCCTCCTCGTTTTCTCTCACAATAATCAAATCCATTACAGGATGCTTTGTTTTTACAAAAGGATGTAAACTCATACACGGTCTTACATTCGAGTAAAGTCCAAGAAATTTGCGTGTTGTCACGTTTAAACTTTTGTATCCACCTCCTTGTGGTGTTGTTATGGGCGCTTTCAGAAATATTTTGTTCCTTCTGATGACTTCCCATGATTCTTCGGCAATGCCCGAAGTGTTACCCGCTAAGTAAACTTTCTCACCGACTTCAATTTCCTCAATGTCGATTTTAGCACCTGCAGCTAAAATAATTTCTAAGGTGGCATCCATTATTTCAGGACCAATACCATCACCTTTTGCTACCGTTATTTTTGTCATATTTTTGATTTCAAATTTAATGGTGCAAAATTGTGTGCTATTATTCATAAATTTATATTTATCTTTGCAATATAATCTATAAATAAAATTTATGAATTACACATTAAACCAACTTCAGATATTCTTGAAAGTCGTAAAGACACAGAGCGTAACAAAGGCTTCAGAGGAATTGCATCTAACCCAACCAGCCGTTTCAATTCAACTCAAAAAATTTCAGGATCAATTTGATATACCCTTGACGGAGGTAGTTGGTAGGAAAATTTACATAACAGATTTTGGTCATGAAATTGCCGAGGCAGCTGAGCAAATTATCAACCAAGTATATGCCATTAACTATAAAACATTGGCGTATAAAGGTCAATTGACCGGGCGATTAAAAATTTCGGTCGTATCAACTGGGAAATATGTAATGCCATTTTTTCTTGCCGATTTCATTAAAGAACATTCAGGTATTGAATTACAGATGGACGTAACCAATAAAAACAAAGTGGTAGAGAGTTTGGAGAATAATGAAGTTGATTTTGCTCTTGTTTCAATTTTACCGACTACACTCAATATTGAGCATTTGGATTTATTCCCCAATAAATTATTCTTGGTCGGTAAGACCAATACACAATTAGATAAGGACATCGATATAGAAGAGATATTTAAAGATTTGCCTTTAATTTTTAGAGAAAAAGGGTCGGGAACAAGGCTAACAATGGAGCGTTTTATTGCAGACAATAATATTTCAGTCTTAAAAAAAATGGAACTTACTTCAAATGAAGCGGTTAAACAAGCTTTATTGGCGGGCTTAGGTTATTCAATCATGCCATTAATAGGTCTCAAAAATGAATTACGCAACAAGGAATTAGAGATAATACCCATCAAAGGGCTACCCATTACAACAACATGGAGTTTAATTTGGTTAAAAGGGAAGAAGCACCCTGCAGTTTCTTTATCGCTTTTAAACTATATAATAAAAGAAAAAGATAATATTGTTAAGCATAAATTTAGTTGGTATGAGCAATATTAGGAATGAAATGGGATACCCCTCAGTATTTTTCAGAAATTAAAGAATCATTACACAGATGAAATACGCTCTTATAATTTTTTCAATATTGCTACTCCAATTAAATAGCATAGCCCAAAATGCTCATTTTAATCAAGGAGGAACCGCTCAAAAAGGCTATTTTTCAACCATAAAATTTGAAAATATAGGTGGTTTTATAGTCGTAAAAGCAACTATTCAAGGCGGCGTTTATCGTTTCTTATTGGATACCGGCGCACCAAATGCCATCTCAAAAGCTTTATATGAAAAGCTGAAACCATCAATTTTAAATGAAATAGAATTAGTTGATGCCAATGGTACGAAAGATACGATGCGGGTCGTCACTATCGAAGCGTTAACATTTGGCGACGTCTTTTTTAACAATATTCCTACTGTTGTATTTGAAGATTTCATTCTTTTAGATTGTATGCAAATTGATGGATTTATTGGGAGCAATATGTTGAGAAATAGCATAATTCAAATTTCTTACGCGGATAATAAGCTTATTCTAACCGATAATGATACCCTTTTAATGCTTTCAGAAAATTTCGTGGCTAATATGGAATTCCCCGACGAACAAAGTTCCCCTTATATTGAAATTACACTCAGAGGCGAAATAGAAGGCGGCGATTGGCCTCTGTTTGATACTGGCTGTAAATGTTTTTATGACATATCATCGCAAATATATGACAGCGTCTTTAGCAAATTTCCCTTATTAAAATTAGAAAATGAGGGTTATGGTGGTAATGGAATGAGCATTTGGGGTTTCAATGAAGCTAAACGTTATAAATTAACCGCGCCAGAACTTCTCATTAATGGCTCAACATTTCAAAATGTATCCACGCAATCATCAACGGATAACAATTCAAAAATTGGGCATGAACTTCTACAATATGGTAAGGTAACCATAGACTATCCCCGTAAAAAATTCTATTTTGAACCTTTTAAAACACCCATAGATTTAACCCAAAAAGAGTTTCCAATTAATCCTAAATTTGAAGGCACTAAGCTATTGGTTGGTACTATTTGGGGTGAAAAATATGCCCAACTCATCAATGTTGGCGACCAAATTCTATCCATTGACGATGTGAATTGTGAAACCATAAATCCTTGTGAGTGGATTTTAAAAGAAAGTTTATTAGAAAAAAAAGATAAAGCACTGTTAGTAATAAAGACGAAAACGGATAAAGTGATCCATATTATGATGGAAAGAGAGTGAAAATCATCGAAATACTGAGGGGGTACATCTGTTGAGTTAGACGTACCCCCTCAGTATTTTCAAATTTATACTAATGTTAAAATGGTTTTTAAATTTGTTACAAGATATCTTTTACATTCCCAAACTGTATCAAAATCGTACAACTATTGTATCAAAACCGCACATGTTTTGATAAATTATGTGTTTAAATAATTGATTATCAATAACTTATATTTTGGCACAACTTTTTAACTATTTCAGTTGTGCTGATTATTTCAAAATGCGGTGTACACTTATAATTATTTTTAACAACTTTTAAATTCTTGATTCAATTAAAAAATATGCTACTCAATCTAAAAAATATTTTCAAGTGGTACAATATTGGCGGCACTCGTGCCTTCATTTTAAAAGATATAAATCTTGAAATCAACGAAGGGGAATTTATCTCTATCATGGGTCCCTCGGGTTCAGGGAAATCTTCATTGCTCAATATCATCGGGATGCTCGACGAGCCCAATGAGGGTGAATACCAATTTTTACACGAAAATGTATTCAAATTGAAGGAAAAACAACGTGCGCAACTGTATAAACAATACATCGGGTTCGTTTTTCAGCAATATCATTTAATTGATGAATTAACGGTTTACGAAAATATTGAAACGCCCTTGATTTATCAAGATTTTAAAACCAATGAACGCAAAGCTTTGGTGGCGGACATATTGGATAGGTTCAATATAGTCGGTAAAAAAGACTTATTTCCGTCGCAACTCTCGGGCGGGCAGCAACAACTCGTGGGCATTGCACGGGCTTTAATCGCCAAACCCAAATTGATTTTAGCCGACGAACCTACTGGCAATCTCAACTCTAAACAAGGCGAGGAGATTATGGAGCTTTTCAAACAGCTAAATACTGAGGGGGTCACTATCATCCAAGTGACGCACTCCGAAAAGAATGCGACCTATGGCTCTAAAGTTATTAATCTGTTGGACGGTCGAGTTGAAAACTAAAAACCGCATAGTTTTTGATAATGTTCAGTGTTTCGGCTCTTCGGAACACTCTTTTTTTATTAATTATTTTAGATTTTATGTCATGAAAAATAGCTTTTTTATTAAAATAGCCTTCGTTTTAATTCCTTTTAATAGTAAAACGATAGCACAAACGCTGACTTTAAAACAGTGTATTAACCAAGCCGTTAACAATAATATTCAGGTGAAACAATCAGGTTTATCCGTGGAGAACGCGGAGGTAAATTTGAGTCAAGCCAAATCCAACCTTTTACCCGATTTAAATGGCAATTATAGCTATGGTTTTAATCAAGGCAGAAGCGTTGACCCGATTACGAATAGCTATATCAATCAGCAATTGTATTCCTCGGGTTTTGGCGTGAATTCGGGCGTGATTATTTACAATGGTTTGCGTTTAAAAAACTTGATTCAGCAAAATACCAATACCCTAGAAGCTAATAAACTGGATTTTCAACAAGCCAAAGATAATTTAACTTTGAATGTTATTTTGGCTTATTTGCAAGTTTTGAGCAGTGAAGATGTGTTAGAAACGTCGAAAAAACAATTAGAATCCACCCAAAAACAAGTAGAACGCATGTCTATCATGGTAAAACAGGGGACGGCAGGCAACTATCAATTGGCGGATTTGAAGGCGCAGCAAGCGTCCGAGCAGGTGAACATTATGACCGTTGAAAACAATTTGCAACAAGCCAAGTTGAGCTTATGTCAATTATTAAATATGACTTTCAATCCTAAAATTCAGTTGGAGCGAAATGATAAAAATTTGGAAATGCAAGAATACACTACCTCAGCCCAAAGTGTGTTTAAAACAGCTCAACAAAATTTAGCGCTCATAAAAGCCTTTGGTTTCAAGATAAAAAGTGCCGAAAACGCCATTAAAGTGGCCCATGCTGGTATGTTGCCACAATTGAGTTTTAATGCCAATTTAGGTAGTAGTTTTTCAAGTCTGGCAAAAGATAATAAAAATGAAAATATTGGATATCTGCGCCAGATGAATAATAATTTGGGCACTTTCGCTGGTTTGAATCTTCAAGTGCCCATTTTTAATAATTTTCAAATAAAAAATAGGGTAAAACAAGCTGAAATTGCCCTTAAAAATACCAAACTCGACCTCGAATCCAATGAATGGCAATTGCGACAAAATATTGAACAAGCGTGGCTCAATATGAATACCACTTTCGCCCGTTATAAAGTGCTTCAAGAACAGGTCAAATATCTTGAAGAATCCTTTAGAGCCGCCGATTTACGTTTCACAAACGGCACCATCAACCCCACTGAATTGCTCATCATTAAAAATAATTTTGATAGAGCTAAAATCAACCTCACCCAAGCGAAATATGAATATGCTTTCAGAACGAAATTATTGGATTTTTATCAAGGCAAGAGTTTATAGTTTTCAAATAAAAGAGGGGCGTTACTTGGACGCCCCTTTTTTATTTGAAATATTTCAAGCCACTACCCTACCCCCTCAGTATTTTCCTCTTCATTCCCTAAAAACAAGGAGTTGTTCTTTTCAGCATCTTTAATTTGGTTAAGATAGTTTGTAGGCGATACCACTTTTTCACCTGAAATAGCCTCTACCCTTTCACGAGCTTCTCCCGCTGCTTGCCCCCCTTTTGCCGCCGCTTCATGGTTATCAAGAAAGCCTTGGGCATCCGTTTTTATCGCCACATTCCGAGTAACATCTTCTCCGAGCATCGTGAAAATAAGCTCCAAATTGGTCATGTGGTCGCGCAAATTTTCTTTTTCTAAGCCTTTGAGGGTTTTATGCTCGGTAGGCGTCAATCCAAAAGTGGCTTTGGCAATTTCGGCAGTGAGGATAGAATATTCCGGCCCTTCTTTCACACCCCTATTTTTCCATTCATCCGTCAGCTCTTTTCGTATTTCAATGCTTTTGATTCGGCGCTCAATCCATTCTTCGGGATAGCCTTTGGCTTTGTAGAGTTCCCGCGCACGTTCAATAGCGATTTCGGGATTTTCGATTTCCTCCATGCGCTCCTGCCCTACTTGCGCCAACCATTTTTTGAACGGCTCTGCCTTAGCCGAAGGTACTGACATGATAATTCGAAACACCCCCTCAGTATTGGCACAATCGGTGAGTCGTTGGCGACCGTCCGCAGCCAATAATTTCAAAGGTTCACAATTTGTGAACGGTTGACTTTCCCTCTTTTTCATCATTGCCCAATATGTTTTGGGTTGAGGGCTATCGGTCAATACTTCAATGACATCTACTACTGAAAAATACCATTGTTCATTGTGCCAAATCCTACGTATGGCTTTTTCTTGAAAAAGGATGATTTTATTATCTTGTTCCATAGCTTTTCAAAGTATATTATTGATAATATTACTGTACAGATTGCAAAAAGTGAGATTTAGGTAATTTTAAAGAGGCAAAAAAAGCTCTCATTTGTCGGATGTTATAAATGGTGGATTTCAAG
>JANPHO010000787.1:0-13742 GCA_031424515.1 Saprospiraceae bacterium | reverse complement strand
GTTAGATTAAAACTATTTTTACTCTTTTAAGCTCAATTTCGCAACAGTTTGTGCCTTTTCATAGGCCGAATTCATGAATTGCTTGAAGGCTTCGATGCCGAGTGAGCCTTCATGGCGCGCCACTTCATCCCCTTGAGCATTAAAAAACAAAAGTGTTGGAAAAGCATTCGCCGCATAAGCTGTGCGCAAAGCCTTGCCTCCCTCCGTCATGCCATCGACATGCACGTTTATACTGTGTTTGTCCATGAAAATAGCGATATCTTGGTCTTTAAAAGTAGATTCTTGCATGATTTTACAAGGCAGACAAGACTCTGAATAAAAATTGATAAACAACATTTTACGCTCTGACAATGCTTGTTTTTGAATGCGGGCAATATCTTCCGTTTCAATAAAATGAACAAGCGTAGGTTGAGCAATCTCCGTATTTTCTATTTTTAAAACCTTGAGTTCATTGGTTTCAATTGGTACTTTTATTTCGCTGACAACAATTTCTTTTGGTTGAAAATTTGTTGCTGCAACTGAGGGGGTCGGCTGATTGGGTTTGATAGATTTTACGGCTATAACGCTACCTTTTTTCTGAGTTCTATCCTCCAACAATAACTCTTGACCAACGGGCAATACCGCATCAGTCTTTAAATTATTCATTGCCTTCACGTCAGCGACGGGTAACTTGTATAATTGGGCAATACTTAACGGGGTTTCATTGGGTTTGATGGTGTGATAAAACAAGCGGTAATTTGATTTTTCAAAATAAGTATAACTCGGCAGAATTTCCTTGGTTGCGGTGACGCTCAATGCCGACTTTTTACTTTTTGATTGTGCAGAAACTCCAGTACTTGTAATAAAGGTAAAAGCGATAAAAATGGGAATTACGTTTTTCATTGTATAGTCATTTAGTTTTAAAATTATTTTCAAGTGGTATTTAGCTATCAGCTATATAAAAATTTCTTTTTAATACTTTGAATGTAAAAAGATGCAATATAAAAAAAATAATTTTCAGTTAAGCAAAAAAAAAGCTTATTTTTTCTATTGTTTTAACCCGCCGGTGCTTACCGGAACGCTCTCTTGAGTAGGCGGTGCTTTTACTTCACCTTTAATGGTCAGAGTATGCGTGGGTTCTGTTTCATTTGTTGTTAATGTCACGGTTTTAGAAAAATTACCGACGCGTTGCGTCTCATAACGCACGTCTATATTGGCGGATTCGCCCGGCATGACAGGTTCTTGTGGGTAAGTGGGTACGAAAAAAGAAGAATTATTTGATATTGGAATCGAATTATATGATGAAAAATTGTATAAATATGCCTTAATGGTATTTGATGAATGTATCCAACACGGAATAAAGAAAGATACGAATTATTACAAATTAGCAAACTGCTTGATAAAAGAAATTCAAAAGAATCAAGATAAAATAAACAATAGTTAATAAAGACTTTAATAGAAAATGGGTCAAGCTGCGTCGTTATACAGAATGTCAAATGAAGCTTATGAGAAGCTTAGAACAGAAGAGAAAAAAGATATTTTTGATTTTAATGCTCATTCAAGATATTTATAGTTTCAAATCTAAAGTGAGTGATTTCTTAATTTCTTTTTATATCTCTCACTAAAATACTGAGGGGTTAAAAAATAGCTAAGCACTCCGCAAGTTTTTGCTAAATAACTTGTCAAAGAATAATATCTAACTAAAAACTCAATTTTTGTCAATTATGAAATTTAATCTACTCCTTGCTTTCATGCTTGTTTTAAGTGTGAATATTTTTGCTCAATACAACACTCTTTGGATACCTGACACACTGACAGGTAAAACTTTTAATCTAACCATTAAAGATACATTTGCTCAAATAATCCCAGGGCAACAAACCATTACGGGGGGTATCAATGGCAAATTTTGGGGTCCCACGTTGTTTATCAATAAGGGCGATTCAGTGTATATGAACGTCAAGAACTCAACCAATGATTCTACGACAATACATTGGCATGGCATGCATTTACCAGCAGTCATGGATGGTGGTCCTTATCAAGTAATTCCTGCGGGCACCATTTGGAAGCCTTATTGGAAAATGACCAATGATGCAGGCACTTACTGGTATCATCCGCATTTACATGAAATGACGCAAGCGCAAATTACTAAAGGCGTTGGCGGCTTAATCATTGTGAGAGACGAAGTAGAATCTGCTTTAAAATTACCTCGCAAATATGGCGTGGACGATATTCCTTTGGTGCTAACGGATAGAAGCTTTTCAACCAATAATCAATTTAAAGTAGTTCCCTATGGCGATAGTATGATGGCGAATGGTGTTTTAAGACCTCAAACTTCTGTACCTGCACAAGTCGTTAGATTGCGTATTTTGAATGGTGCAGTGGAACGTTCCTATAATTTAGGATTCAGTGATAATCGAAATTTTTCAATCATAACTTCTGATGGTGGTTTATTGAGTGCGCCTGTTTCTTTGAATCGTTATTTGCTACATGCAGGTGAACGGATTGAAATTTTAGTAGATTTTAGTGGTCAAAACGGTACTTCTGTTGATTTAAAAGCCTATAATTCTACCCTCGCACAGAATGTGGCAGGGGGTGATTTCTTCCCTAATGGCCCCTTTGCAAATGCTTTGGCACGTAAGGATTTCAATGTTTTACATCTGAATATTGGTGCGCAAACGAGCACGCCCATTACGTCAATCCCAACGACGTTGAGAACCCTTACTCCCCTCAGTATGAACAATGCCAATATCACACGCAATTTAACAATTAATGATACAATGATTGCAGGTGTACAGGGTGTAGGTTTTGTGATTAATCACAAGCTCTTTGCTTATGGTTTTAATAACTATCAAGTGCCATTGAATAATACTGAAATTTGGCAGATAACAAGCACTTCTAATTTTGGTCATCCTTTTCATATTCACGATGTTGAATTCAATATTTTATCCATTAATGGAGCTGCGCCGCCTGCTTCACAAGCGGGTTGGAAAGATGTGGTGTTTATACCTGCCAATCAGACTGTAAAATTTATAGCCAAATTTGATGATTTTGCAGACAAATTGCATCCTTTTATGTACCATTGCCATATTGCTTTGCATGAAGACGAAGGCATGATGGGTCAATTTGTGGTAACAAGCACCACGCCGACAAGTGAGGTAAAAAAACCCGCCTCGGATTTCACCATTTATCCCAATCCTGCTGATAAACGTTTGTATGTGAAATTTGCGGACGCTCAAGCAACGGCTTATTATGTCAAAATCATCAACTCAGTTGGTCGTACGATGATGATGTTGCCACGCCCTGAATTGGAAAAAGGGATTGATATCAGTCATTTTGCCGCGGGCATTTATTTTATGCAATTGACAGATGATAAAACAAAGCAAGTGGTGACGCAGAAGTTTGTTAAAAATTAAACACATGAAGCGCAATATATTATTGATTATTTCATTTTTTTGCACATTTCAAAGTTTTACCCAAAACCTTGAACTCAAAATAATGCCCGTTTTTGGCAATGCGTCCATTATCGAAAATCAATGGTATGTGACACGCAGAGGCGACAGTATCCAGTTTGAAAATATACGGTTTTATATATCCGCTATTGAGTTTGAATCGCAAAAAGGAGAACGCATTAAAGACCCTCAATATGCCCGTTTGATAGATGTTTTTGAGCCTTCAACCTTGAAAATATCTTTTAATACGCTGAAAAATCAATCGTTTAAAAAGATGTATTTTAATATAGGTATTGATAGTTTAACGAGTGTTTCAGGTGCATTAGGCGGTGATTTAGACCCACAAAAAGGCATGTATTGGGCATGGCAAAGTGGTTATATCAATATGAAAATTGAAGGTAAAAGCCCCCAATTCAAAACCCGTAAAAATGTGTTTCAATTTCATCTTGGCGGATATTTGCAGCCTTTTTATGCCATGAGACAGGTTGAAATGCCTATAAAATCGGGTGTTGGATTTCGGGTTTCGGATTTCGGTGAAAATCCGACATCCGAAATCACAAATCCGAAATATACTGAGGGGGGTGTTTTGAAAATAGATTTAGCAAAATTCTTTGAAAATATCACCATCTCTACTCAAAATAGCATCATGATTCCTTGTAAAGAAGCAATGGAATTAGCGGATAATAGTGTTAAAATGTTTTCAATTGATGTTCAGCAAAAATAAGTTATTGACATACAGTTTATTATGCCTTTTTTGCTCAATCATATTGGCTTTCAAGGAAATCAAAACAACACCCATGCCTTTTGTTGTTCCGCAAGGCTGGGCAACACCTGTCTATGATTTTTCCAAAAACCCTTTGACAAAAGAAAGTATTGAGCTGGGCAGACACTTGTTTTATGACCCTATTTTATCGAGAGATAATACTATTTCCTGCGCGAGTTGTCATCTCCAAGCCACGGGTTTTACGCACATTGACCACGATTTAAGTCATGGTATTGATGGTAAAATCGGTACACGCAACTCAATGACGCTTATGAATTTGGCATGGAGTAAAAATTTTATGTGGGATGGCGGTGTCAATCATTTGGATGTGCAACCTTTAGCCCCCCTCAGTAGTCCCGTTGAAATGGACGAAACTTTGGACAATGTGGTTAATAAATTAAATAATTCTGTAAAATATAAAATATTGTTTTACAAGGTTTTTGAGGATAGTTTGGCGACAGGTCAAAAGACTTTAAAGGCTTTATCACAGTTTCTTTTACAACTCAATTCGTATAATTCAAAATACGATAAATACATCCGAAAAGAAGTTGTCGGAGAATTTACTGAACAAGAAATTAATGGTTTACAGCTTTTCAGAACGCATTGCGCCTCATGCCATAATGAACCGCTTTTTACCAATAATAATTTTGAAAATAATGGTTTACCAATTGATACCAGTTTAAACGATTACGGTAGATTGAAAATTACACAAAATCCAAGCGATATTTTAAAATTTAAAGTACCGACTTTGCGCAATATTCAGTTTTCATACCCCTACATGCACGATGGGCGTTTCAAAAAACTCAAAGAAGTCATCAACCATTATACAACAACCGATAAATTGACAAAGCCTATTTTACTATCTGCCAATGAAAAAGTGGATCTAATCGCCTTCCTTTTGACTTTGACGGATACGGCATTTCTTTTTGACAAGCGGTTGGGGTATCCGACGGAATAAAGCACCCCCTCAGTATTTTTAATAAAAACTCAATTTTAAAAACGATTAAATATGAAAAAATTTCGCTTAACAATTTATGCTCTGGCTTTTATAGCCACGTCTGCATTTTCACAAACAGAACCCGCCATTAAAGGATGGTTGCAAAACACGACCAAAACGGGTAGTTATTACGTAAAAGGCAATTCCACACTTGTTGCCAATAATATTTTAGTCAATTGCCAAAAAGTGCAATATTCTGCGGATTGGGTTTATGTGTCCACCAAAGGCATACCGTCTTATCCAACAGGACCGTTTCAAGATGGTAACCCCAGCCAAGCAACTGACCAAAATGCAATTTTTAAGTTCCCCCTCAAACCCAAGCAAAATACAGGAACAAAAACGGCTACAACTGGAGGCAATATTGGGGTTTTTATCAATGGTGTAGCCTTATTCGATTACCGTGATGGCGTGGCGTGGAACAATACCACGAAAGCTCTCTGCGGTGGTCCCGGAAATCCAGCCTGTGCGGGCGGTCCCGGTGCAGTCAATGATTGGAATCGAGATGCGATTATAGCTGAAAGAGCGGGTTTTGATTGCGCCAAAGGGCATCCTGCTATGGGCAATTATCACCACCACCAAAACCCCTCCGCTTTCAAATTGGATTTGACTACTGTATCTACGGTTTGTAGCTTATACGATGCCGATGGTTTGTATAAAATCGACAGTACCAAACATTCGCCACTTATTGGTTTTGCTTACGATGGCTTTCCTATTTATGGGGCTTATGCTTATAAAAATGTAGATGGTACAGGAGCTATTACAAGAATGAAATCAAGCTATCAACTCAGAAATATCACCACCCGCACGAACGGTCCTGATGTAAACACAACTTACCCTTTGGGCTATTTTAGAGAAGATTATGAGTTTGTCAGCAATGCTGCATCGGATTATTTGGATGTGAGCAATGGAAGATTTTGTAAAACACCCGAATATCCCAACGGCATTTATTGCTATTTTGCTACCGTAGATGCTAAATGGAATTCTGCCTATCCTTACGTTGTAGGCCCCACTTTTTATGGTGTCGTCAGCGCGTCAAAAGTGGCTTCTATTACTGAAACAGTGAGCACTTACACAGCTTCAACACCGACGGCTGAAGCCAATTTCGATAATTTAAACATCTCAATTTTCCCAAATCCAAGTGCAGATTTAATCGCCATTCAAATGGGTAATTTGGTAAAAGAGGATTATACGCTTGACCTATTTGATATTGCAGGAAAATTAATACAATCCACTAAAATCAATAAAGGCAGTACGATTGCTTATTTCGATACGCAGGCTTTGTATGCGGGGACTTATTTGATTAAAATTTCAAACGGAACAGTGCAGACCACGAAGAAAGTTGTGGTTCAAAAAGATTAAATCATTATGAAAATGAAAAATATAATGCGTTTCACCTTATCGAATACAGGTGTATTTTTATTAATTATTTCAATGGGTTTTAATAAACCATCAACTGAAAACATCGTCAAAGATTTCAGCTTATTGAATGTGGATGGCAAACAGGTATCCCTCAGTAATTACCCTGATGCGAAGGGTTTTATCGTTGTTTTTACTTGTAATCATTGCCCATTCGCCGCTTTATATCCGCAAAGGTTGAATGATTTGAGTAAAAAATATGCGAAATTAGGGGTGCCTTTAATGGCTATTAGTTCAACCGATACGGTGACGTATGAAGAAGACAGTTTCGCCAATATGGTTGAAAAAGCGAAAAATGAAGACTTTAAATTCCCTTATTTATACGACAATACGCAAGTGGTTGCTAAGGATTTTAAAGCAGATAAAACACCTCATGCGTTCATTATTTGGAAGGAAAACGGGGTTTGGGTCGTCAAATATAATGGGGCTATTGATGACAATGGTTATGAACCTAAAAAAGTCACAAAGCCTTTTCTCGCCAATGCGGTTGATGCTCTTTTGAGTAACAAAGAGATTACTTTAAAAGAAACAAAATCGCTGGGTTGCCAAATACATTTTAGGAAATAATTAGATATACTCCCCCCTCAGTATTTCAAGCAATTTTCAATCAAAATCAATATATGAAAAACAACTTTACACTCTTTTTATGTTTCCTATTTTTAAACATAACCACCGCTCAACGCAATGTTGTACTCATTATTGCTGACGATTTAGGTTCAGATTGGTGTGGTTTTCAAGAAAATCGCATTGATACTGTCAATTTACCAAATGTCCGCAAGTTATTGAGCCGAGGTGTCCGCTTTTCAAATGCGTGGGCTAATCCTGTGTGCTCACCCTCACGCGCGGGCATGTTGACAGGTCGTTATAGCTTTCGCACAGGGGTCGGCAACGTGATTGTCAATCCGATGTCGGTACAGTTGGATACTGCCGAAATCACCATTCCGAAACTGTTAAAAAATGCCAATGTGCCCACAAAATACGCCACCGCCAATGTCGGCAAATGGCATTTGCAAGTACAAAATGCCCAAAATTTGAATAATCCAAGTAAAATGGGTTACGATTATTATGCGGGCAGTTTTGCAGCCGAAGTAACCGATTATTACAATTGGGCTAAAGTGACTAATGGTGTTACTTCAACTTCAACAACGTATGCCACCATTGATAATACCAACGATGCCATCAATTGGATGGGTCAACAAAACAACAAACCATTCTTTTTGTGGTTGGCGTACAATGCGCCGCATTTTCCCATTCATTTACCGCCTGATTCGCTAATTACCGTTCATAATTTGAGTGGAACGGCAGCCGATATAGCGGCTAATAATAAAAAATATTTCAAAGTGATGGCAGAGGCGATGGATAACCGCATTGGTAAAATATTCGACTGGCTTCAAGCGAATAATAAATTGGACAGTACTGATATTATCTTCGTGGGCGATAATGGCGATGATAAAACAGCAGCCCAAATTGCCAATACTCAACGCATAAAAGGTTCGGTGTATCAAGCGGGGGTCACTGTTCCGTTTATTATTGCGGGACCTTCAGTCAAAAATCCGGGTCGGGTGAGTAATGCTTTGGTGAATTTGCAAGATATATTTGCCACTGTTGTTGAGCTATCGGGGTTTGCCAATTGGCAAGCGCAAATACCTGCCAATAAACCCGTTGATAGCAAAAGCCTTTTACCGATTCTTAAAAACACTGCAACATCAGCCCGTCCATGGGCTTTTACTGAAGTTTTTGGCGGCACTGTTGGTGCAGCCGCAGCAAAAGCCATACGCAATCAAGACTTTAAACTCATAAATTTTGACAGCGGTAAACAGGAATTTTATAACCTCACCACTGACCCCAATGAAGCAACCAATTTGTTGAACACAACTTTGACAGCAACGGAATTAACACATTACAGGTATCTATGCAGTGAAATGGCACCTTTAATTGGTAAAAACATTTGTAATGCGGCTGTACCGACCCAAGATATTTCAACGATGGTAAAACCGATAATTGCACCCAATCCTGCTAAAAATAGTATTGCCGTTTCATTTAATGATGCCTTGTCTTTCGACTATCAAATTCATTCAATAGATGGAAAATTGCTCATTAAAGGCAATTCTACTAAGGAAATAAATATATCAGGCCTTTTTAATGGTCTTTTTATTTTAAAAATTCAGAAACAGGGGGCGTTTTTTTCGGAGAAGATTGTTGTGGAAAAATGAAATAAAGATTTCTTTTGTTCCATTTGCCAGATTTTTTAAATTATATCTTCTAAATGGATTAAAGTTATGCAATTGCATACCCCTCAGTATTTTGTATAAAAAATAGGTAATAAAATGAAAAACGGTTCTTTAATCCTAATATTCTTTATTTCAATTTTCACCGCCACCGCCCAACGCAATATCATACTTATCATAGCCGATGACCTCGGTTCAGATTGGTGTGGTTTTCAAGAAAACCGCGTGGACACGGCAAATATGCCCAATGTGCGAAAGCTGTTGAGTAGAGGGGTTCGTTTCTCAAATGTTTGGTCAAATCCTATTTGTTCTCCCTCGCGGGCGGGTATGTTGACGGGGCGTTATAGCTTCCGCACAGGCATAGGTACAGGCGTAGGTGGTACAACTTTCGGTTTAGACACTTCCGAAATAACGATCCCACGCTTATTAAAAAATACCAATGTACCCGTAAAATATGCCACTGCAAACGTCGGCAAATGGCATTTAAACACACAAAATGCGCAAACTTTGACTTATCCGAACTTGATGGGTTATGACTTATTTTCAGGGCATTTTCAAGGGGCGATTCAAGACTATAACAGTTGGGCGAAAACAGTCAACGGTGTTACTACAAACACCACAAATTACTGTGCAACCGAACAAACCAACGATGCCATTAATTGGTTGGGTCAACAGAATAATACCAAACCTTTCTTTTTGTGGTTAGCTTTAACCTTGCCACATGGTCCGTTTCATTTGCCGCCCGATACGCTTCATTCTTACCGCAATTTGAGTGGAACGGCTGCCGATATTACCACCAATCCTAAAAACTATTTTAAAGCAATGGTGGAGTCAATGGACAATCAAGTAGGAAAACTATACAATTGGTTGCAAGCCAATAACAAACTCGATAGTACCGACATCATTTTCGTGGGCGACAATGGCGATGAATCTACGGTGGCGCAAATTCCACGCGCAAAAGGCAGTATTTATCAGCCAGGAATTACTGTGCCGTTCATTATAACGGGCCCCTCAGTAAAAAATCAAGGTCGGGTGAGTAATGCTTTGGTCAATTTCCAAGATTTATTTGCGACGATTGTTGAAATGGCGGGTTTCACCAATTGGCGCAGTCAAATACCCGTTAATAAACCGATTGATAGTAAAAGTCTGATGCCCATTTTACAGAATACAGCGACCTCAGTGCGTCCGTGGGCATTTACGGAAGTCTTTTCACCCGTGCCCGCCCCCAATTCAAAAGAAGGGAAAACCATGCGCAATATGGATTTTAAACTCATGAATTTCGACAACGGTACGCAAGAGTTTTATAACCTCACCAATGACCCCACAGAGCGCACCAATTTATTAACTCGCACTTTAACGGCTACCGAACGAAGTAATTATACGTATTTATGCAGTGAAATGGCGACTTTATTGGGTAAAAACGTCTGTAATACAGCTGTTCCAACGGCTGATATTTTAACTATTGAAAAACCGATTATTGCACCCAACCCAGCGAGTCACCTTATTACCGTTTCTTTTAATGATGCCCTACCGTTCGACTATCAAATATCGTCAATCGAAGGTAAACTGATGAAAAAAGGCATTTCAACAAAAGAAATCAATATATCAGACTTGCCAAAGGGTGTTTTTCTGTTAAAAATTCAGAAGCAAGGTGTCTTTTTTACGGAGAAAATTGTGGTTGAAAAATAGGATACCCCTCAGTAAGTAGTTTGGCTAAAATAAACGCGTTTAAAAGACATTTCAATCGAACCATATCTAAAATCAAAAAATGAAGACTGTTTTAACCATTATTATTTGCCTTTATGTGTACACCCTGTTTGCCCACAGCGGAAAAGAACCCCATAGGGCGTTAAAATATTGGCACATCGCCACCGAAAACAAAACTGTAGAAGCTTCTTTTATGATGCTCAAAGAAAGGGTTGTTTATTTAGAAGATAATCAACACTCTGTTTTAAAATATCCCTTATCAGCTTTAAAATTAGAGGATCAAGTGTATGCCGTTCAAAAGCATAAGCAAATTGAAAAATTGAATACGACCCCCTTGATGCCTGTGGCTTCATCACGCAATGGCGTGACAGTATTAAACACTCAAAAATCAATAGATTGGGGTACTTTACTCTATAAAAACTTTTGGTTAAGTGTTTGGTTTGTGTCTTTATTGTTATTATTTTCAATAGTCAAACTATATAGAAGCAAGTTTGCTTTTAAATATGCGTATTATGGCATTTTTATAGGTCTCATGGGTATTTTTTTAAGTTTTATGCCCAAACCAATATTAGGAACTGACCCGCTTTTTATTGATTCCGCTTTTGTGCCTTTCAAACCGAAGGTAAAAACCCGTTGGGACAATCAATATTTTTACGTTGAACATTTAGGGATTCCCAGTCACCAAACTATGAAAGGCATTACAGCTTGGCAACAGCAAATCCCGATTCAACAATGTTATGTGGGTACTAATGCATGGTCTATTCCTCTCAACCCTGTCATTGCCGCCACACCTGTACCAACAGCAACCAACTTTTTTAAAGGTGCTGTGGCAATTGCCGCCAATGGAATTCCCATTTTTAATGCCTTGAACAATCGAGGTGAAGACTCTTACCTAATTGGCGAATTAGATGAATACGGTGGGCATTGCGGCAGATCTGATGATTACCATTATCATGCTGCTCCTCTCAGTTTGGATAGCGTTAGTGCGGCTATTTTACCCATTGCTTTTGCCCTTGATGGCTTTGCGGTTTATGCCAGTAAAGAACCGAATGGCACGGCCATGACTGCCTTAGATGCCAATCATGGACATTATTTAAACGGCGTTTATCACTATCATGGGACGACAAATTATCCCTATGTGGTGGGCAATATGGTGGGAGTTGTGACCAAAGATGCGACTGACCAAATTATTCCGCAACCTTCCGCAAAGTCTATCCGACCAGCTGGAACGCCTCTGAACGGTGCAAGCATCACAGACCATAAATCAACAGGCACAAATGCATACCTTCTGACTTATAAACTCAACAATATTTCCTATAATGTCGCTTACAGTTGGAATACAGCACAGGTTTATACCCTAAGTTGGGGTGCGCCAACAGGTACAACTGTTTCAACTTTGAATGGTCAAGTGTGTAATTTCTCAACGCCTGTTGAAGATATCTCAACGGATAATATTCACGTTAAAATTTATCCTAACCCTGCAAAAACAGGTTTTTCATTGGATTTAAGCAGCCCATTGAATGTGAATGATATTAAATGTATTTCAGTTTACGATGTAAAAGGTAGCTTGATTTTTAATACAAAACAATACTCTTCTTTTATTGAAATACCTAAAATTACTGAGGGGGTGAATTTTGTAAAAGTACAATTCTCTAACTCTCAGTTGACCAAGAAGTTGATTGTTCAATAATCACATGTACCGAACAACCATCTCTATTTTAGGAGTACTTGTTTCTTTTACTTCAAATTGAAAAGATTGAAATTTCGGTTTTGAGAAAGCCGTGTGATAATAGTTAGAAAAACCAAATCCTTCCTTCGGAATACCGATGAAATTATAATCCATTTTACCATTACCGTTTTCATCGTCCAAAAGAGAAATGCCGTAAACACCCGGTTCAAGTTGGGTTTTCACTTTTAAAACACCATTTACAATTGATGTTTTAGCGGATTGCACTGATTTAAAGGGTTGTTCCTTTTCAAATGAAGGATGATCTTTAAAAACCCCAATCAATAATTTACCATTGGAGGATTTAATATTTTTGATGGTTAATTCAATATCAATCAAGGGCGCTTTTTTAGTATCGGCGATTTTGGTTTCATTATTTCCGTTGAAAAAGAAGCTTAAAATAAATGCTGTGATAATCAGTTTCATAAATCAAAAATTGAGTTATTAAAAAGTACAATTAAACGTAAAAAGAAACGCTCGAATATGCTAATTGTTGTCAATAAGTTTTCTGAAACCCGCTTTAAACACCTTTATTTACTGAGGGGTATCCATTAAAAATAAAAAGACTGAACCATTTTATGAAAAAAATAATACTATTTATCCAATTTACATTGATAACATCTTTGATTTTCAGTCAAAGTATCACTAAATCCATGCTCAAACTACCCGATACAGGACAAACGGGGGATTTCACGCCCACTTTTGGCGAGGATTCAGATTACAGCATCAATCTACCTTTTTACATTAAAAACAATAATGGAACCGTCACGGATACCATTACCGGCTTGATGTGGCAACAAGCCGATGGTGGTGAAATGACTTACGAAAAAGGAATAATCTATGCCGATACATTGACACTTGGCGCTTTTACGGATTGGCGCTTGCCGACACCCCGTGAATTGTTTAGTATTTTAAACCATCAAAAAAACAATCCTGCTTTAGACGCTGCTTTTACGGTTTCAGCAGCTGAATATTGGTGGTCAAATAGCAAACAAGCTAATGACGCGACTAAAGCTTGGGTAACCAATGCGGGTGGTGGCGTGGGCAATCATGCTTTGAGTGAAACAATCAGCGCGGGCGGCACAAAGAAATATCATGTACGCGTGGTGAGAGATATTAAAAACTCCTCGACTGTCACAAGCCAATTTACGAATAATGGCAATGGTACTATCAAAGACAATCTTACAGGCTTGACATGGCAGCAAGCCCCACATCCCGATTCATTGACGTGGGAAAATGCTTTAAATTATGCTGAAAGTTTAACAATCGGCGGTTTCACTGATTGGCGTCTGCCAAACATTAAAGAGTTGCAATCCATCAGCGATGAGAAATTGGTGAACCCCTCAGTATCTACCACCTTTTTTCCTGCTATAGGTGTAAAAAAGTATTGGTCATCAACGACTTTAGCCAATCAACCAACAAGGGCTTGGTATTTATTTACCCAATTTGGGATTACTACTTATGATTTGAAAACGCT
>JANPHO010000786.1:0-5561 GCA_031424515.1 Saprospiraceae bacterium | reverse complement strand
CAGATCTTGATGCTGTCCTTAGCAACCCACCCATGCCCACATGCGACACTTTTTGAAAGCGTTATCAGCTCAGGTTTATACAAATTGGAAAGAAACTACGGCGATATTTTTAAACCCAATAATAAATTTGGTGTTGAATCGGTGTTTGAAATTGTTCATTCCAATGTACAAAGGGGCGGTTGGGAAAATTTTAATAATTTCACCGAAGGTAATTACAGCGTTCAGTTTTTCGGTATGCGTGATTTTGTAGGCGCAAACTATGCAACAGGCTGGAGTTTCTGCCCTGTTTCAGAAGATTTAGCCAATTTTATGAAATCTGACCCGCGTTTTGAGCATACCATTGTTGATGGTAAAGCACTCAAATCTCAAGGAGCATCTTATTCAGCAGGTTTTCAAAATACCGATTATTTTATTAAAAAATATGCACCTTTGGAAGCATTTAAAGCCACAACAGGCGAACCAGCTTTGAATTGGGGCTATAATATCAAAGAAATTCGCTTGGCTGATGTGATGCTCATGGCTGCCGAAGCCTTCGCACGAGCAGGTGATGACACTAAAGCCAAAACCTACCTCAATCAAGTGCGGAGTCGGGTCAATTTGGCTGCACGTACATCAACAGGTGCAGCATTACTCGATGACATTGCCACCGAGCGCCGTTTGGAGTTGGCTACTGAGGGGGTGCGTTTTTGGGATTTAATTCGTCAGAATAAAGCGGCAACAGTATTGAGTAGTCAAGGTTTTAAAGCCAATAAACATGAAGTTTTGCCTATTCCTCAGCAGGAAATTGATATTACGCAGGGTGTTTTAAAGCAAAATCAAGGGTATTAAGCTACCCCTCAGTATTTTTCATTTTAAAAATGATAAACAATGAAAAAAATAGTAAATCTGTTCGTCATAATAACGTTGTTTTTATACAGTTGCAAGCCACAACAAGAGGGCTCGATAGACCTCCCTGCACCACCAACAGCAGCCTTTGAGGTGCAGGCAACGGCTAATCCAAATAAAATCAAACTAATCAATAAAACGCCCGATGCATTTTTGTTCAAATGGGATTTGGGCAATGGTTCAAAGGGCGATTCTTCTGTAGTTGATGCTTATTTTCCATTCAAAGGCACATATAAAGTAACTTTGCAAGCCTTTGGAAAAGGCGGGTTTGGCACAGTGACCAAAGATATAGTGATTGCTCAAGACGACCCTGCAGGTTGTTCTGGAAATATGCAATTGCTCACAGGTTGCAGTAAAAAGATATGGAAACTCGACCCAAAGGAAGGAACTTTGAAAGTAGGACCTGATGCGAGCTTTTCGACTGTTTGGTGGCAAAATGGTATTGCTGATGTGGCCGCTCGCAGTTGTCATTTCAATGACGAATATAGTTTTAGCAGTTCAGGCATTTTTGAATATGATAATAAAGGCGATTTTTGGGCAGATACAGACGGTAATGGTAATGTTACGCCCGCTGATTTAGGTGTTTCGCCTGGCTGTCAAGCAGCAACGGTTTGGCCTGCCAAATATAAAGCTTGGAGTTCTGGAACACACCGTTTTACAGTCAACACAAAGGAATTATCAGTTGTGGGTACAGGTGCATGGATTGGTTTGTATAAGGTGGCGACAGGCGCGGAAGTGACCACACCACAGGCTTCAGTTACCTATACCATTAAGGAATTGACTGCTAATAAATTGGTTTTATTGGTCAGTTTCGGCGGCGGTTTTTGGCAATTTACGCTTGTACCTAAGTAAAAAATCGTTCGTTAAGGCCTAAAATCCCTTTTTTAATGACAGCAACAAGTATTTATACTTTGATTTTATCAATTGTATTTATAGGGAAACAAATAATGATATATCGCTTTAAAAAAGCCAAATCTGTTTCTCATATAGGCAATTAAATTATTAAAATGAAAAATATACAATTTCTTATTGGCCTACTAATAATGACTGCTTGTGGTGACAAAGGGACGGTTGTAACACCTGTTGAGCCGACCCCCTCAGTATCTATCAGCAGTGTCACGCTTTTTGAGGGAAATGATAAAACAACTTTCCCTTTCAAAGTGACTTTGAGCGCAGCCATTACTAAAGATGTCACCGTCAGTTTTACGACAAAAGACAATACGGCTACGGGAGGTAAAGATTACACAACTAAAAGTGGAACTTTGACTATACCCGCCAAAGCGACAGAAGCTACTATAGAAATTGTCGTTTTAGGTGATACTATCAAGCAAGCAGACAAGCAATTTGAGATTGTTTTATCAAATCCTACGAATGCGACAATTGGTACAGGTTCTGGAATAGGTACAATTCGCAATGACGATACCTATCTTTTCATTCCAGCTGACGGTTATACAACCCCCGAAACCTATGCAGGTTATGATAAACTCTGGAACGATGAATTCAATGGAACAAGTCTCGATGCATCGATTTGGACGCGTGAAACTGGCGGCGGCGGCTGGGGTAATAACGAATTACAATATTATACTGACCGCACGGATAACGCCTATCTAACCAATGGTAACCTTATCATTGAAGCTAAAAAAGAGGCTTTCGGCGGACGCGATTATACCTCTGCTCGGTTGATTACGAAAGGCAAAAAAGATTTCACTTTCGGACGGGTGGATATTCGGGCAAAATTACCCAAAGGTAAAGGCATTTGGCCAGCATTATGGATGTTAGGTAAAAAAATAGACCAAGTTAATTGGCCTAATTGCGGTGAAATTGACATTATGGAAGTCATAGGTTCTAAGCCCAATATAGTGAATGGTACTGTGCATTATGGCGCTCAAGGTGCTACAACCAGCATTAGTAAAACAGCAACTTATACTTTACCATCAGGCGATTTTTCTGATAAATTCAATGTTTTTTCATTAATTTGGACCCAAGATAATATGGAAATCCTTGTTAATGATATATCCTATTTCAAAACAAACCGCACAACAGTTGGCTCAATATATCCTTTTAATGAACCCTTTTTTATGTTATTCAATGTAGCTGTTGGCGGCAACTGGCCTGGCTCGCCTGATGCTACAACCGTATTTCCACAACAAATGATAGTAGATTATATTCGGGTATTTAAAAAACTCTAAAATAAATCACTATCTATATAGTGGTCTAAAATCAAACAACAGGAATCTTTATTTTTTATTTAAAAATTTGAAAACCAATGTCTTATCCTAAACTTGTTCTCAGTTTAGTGGCTCTTTTTTTATGCCTTATAAGTTGCGAAACCCCTCAGTATGCAGTAAAAAATACATCGATAACGCTTTCTATCAAAGATAAAAAAATAGAGGAACTGCTCAGCAAAATGACTTTGGAGGAAAAGTGCGGGCAACTTAATTTCGTTGTAGGTCCGATATTAACGGGGCCTACGCTCCAAGAACCCCAAAGTTCAGCAGACTTAGATGCTCAAATAAAAACGGGTCAAGTAACAGGCATTTTCAATACCAACGGGGCTAAAAACATACGGCATTTGCAAGAAGTGGCGGTCAAAGAATCACGTTTGGGTATCCCACTTTTGATGGGTGCAGATGTCATTCATGGCTATAAAACAGTGACGCCCATTCCGCTTGGCGAAGCTGCCAGTTGGGATTTGGAAGCTATTGAAAAATCAGCAGCTATGGCAGCAGCAGAATGTGCTGCTACGGGCATTAATCTGACTTTTGCTCCAATGGTAGACATCAGTCGTGATGCCCGTTGGGGTCGTGTTTCAGAGGGTTCAGGCGAAGACCCTTATCTTGGTAGCTTGATTGCAGCAGCAAAAGTGCGTGGATATCAAGGGAAAAATCTCGCAGCTTCGAATTCAATAGCGGCTTGTGTAAAACATTTTGCAGCGTATGGTGCACCCGAGGGTGGACGTGATTATAACACGGTAGATATGTCCGAACGCCGTTTGCGTGAAACATACTTACCGCCTTATAAAGCAGCCGTTGACGCAGGTGCGGCCACTTTTATGAATTCTTTTAACGAATTAGATGGTATGCCTGCTACGGGTAATACGTTTTTAGTCAATCAAATACTCCGCAAAGAATGGGGTTTCAAAGGCTTGGTCATGTCAGATTGGGGGTCTATTCAAGAACTCATTTCTCATGGTGTCGCGGCTGACCGCAACGAAGCAGGCATTGCTGCTTTGAAAGCAGGTTGCGATATGGATATGATGTCCTATATTTATATTAATGAATTACCCAAATTGGTCAAAGCGGGGAAAGTAGATATTAAACTGATTGATGAAGCTGTTAAGCGGACTTTAGCTTTAAAATACGACTTGGGTTTATTCGATAATCCTTATCAATATGGCGATGCAGCCACCGAAGCAAAAGTTGTTTTATCAAAAGAAAATAGAGCAATCGCTCTTGATATTGCTAAAAAAAGCATCGTTTTATTACAAAATTCAAATAATACACTACCCCTCAGTAAAAACGTAAAATCGATTGCTTTGATAGGTCCACTTGCCGAAGACAAAGTAGAACCCAATGGCAGTTGGGCATTTTTTGGGGAAGCCAAAGACGTGGTTTCCGTGGCTGATGGCATTCGTGAAAAGGTCGGTAATGGCACTAAAGTTTTAACCGCGCGTGGTACAGATTTTTACTCTATGGATAAATCGGGTTTCAATGAAGCCCTTAATATCGCAAAACAAGCAGAAGTAGTCGTATTAGCTGTTGGCGAATCAGCCGTAATGAATGGTGAGGGCGCAAGCCGTTCCGATATTCGTCTGCCTGCAGCTCAAGAGGATTTAGTCAAAGCTGTAATAGCTACTGGCAAGCCTGTCGTCGTTTTAGCTTTTCATGGTCGCCCTTTAGATTTGAGTTTTTTAGAACAATTCAATACTAAACCGAAATCCGACATCCCAAATCCCACATCATTACCCCCCTCAGTATTGGCGTGTTGGACGCTTGGCACCGAGACAGGCCATGCTGTAGCCGATGTTTTATTTGGTGATTACAATCCTTCGGGGCGTTTGCCGATGTCGTTTCCACGCAGCGTAGGTCAAGTTCCTATTTATTATGCTTTTAAACCCACTGGGCGTTGGTACAAAGGAAATTACTCAGAACCCGCTTCAGATAGGATTTACCAATCCAAATACCGTGATGTTAAAAATTCGCCGCTTTTTCCCTTTGGTTATGGCTTGAGTTATACCACGTTTAAATATTCCGAAGTGACTTTAGATAAAACTGAAATAACAAATAGTGAAACGCTCACCGCTACAGTTACCCTTACAAACACAGGCACAAGAGACGGCGAGGAAACTGTACAACTGTACACGAGAGATTTGGTTGGCAGCGTCACACGTCCTGTCCGAGAGTTAAAAGGTTTTCAAAAAATTAAGTTAAAAGCAGGTGAAACTCGTACTGTTTCTTTTAAAATAAAAGCCTCAGATTTGGCTTTTTATAGAAAAGATATGACTTGGGGAACGGAAACAGGTCAGTTTGAGGTATTCATCGGTGCTCATGCTGAAACGACGAATATGAAGGCTTTAAAATTAAAATAAAAAAGCAAGTATTTTAATAAGGAATGAAAAATAAATAAATCTACATTCTGGGCAAGCAGTTAAAATTGGACATTAGTTTAATTTTAAC
>JANPHO010000785.1:0-2239 GCA_031424515.1 Saprospiraceae bacterium | reverse complement strand
TCAGCATTTTTTCTATCATAAATTACTTTTAATTGTTTATTTATAATAGTGCACATTTTTGAAAAGAGATTGTTTAAATGTGGCTTTTTATCCTTTTTTTAAGTGTCGGCAATACTTGTTTATTTTTCAATCGTCTTTATTCAAATACTATTTTCTCTTTATTAAAATATTTTAAACTAAAATTTGTTTTATCTAATATTAGTTTATTAGTTTAAAATAATTTAATGTTAAGAGGTAGGCATACCCCTCAGTATAAAAGCGTATTTTGACCAGAAGCAGATATAAAAATGGTATTATAACTTGCCATAAAAAATTTTGGCGGGCGTAATAAAACATACATATAATACTCCAATAATAAAATTGAAAAAAAGAGGCACCACCAAAATAAAAAAGAAGACCCTTTTTGTTGTTGTTTACTTTTTAAATAGATTTTAATTTCTTTTCTTTTTTATACCTTTACAATTTATTGAAAATCAACGAGTTATGCAGTTAAGTGTAGCAGAATTGGGACTAAGTGTAGCAAATTTGGGAAAACGTGTAGCAGAATTGGGATTTAGTGTAGCAGAATTGGGATTTAATGTAGCATTTTTGGGACTAAGTGTAGCAGAATTGGGAGAATTTATTTGTTTTTATGAGTATTTGTTTTAATTTTGGAGCTAATTACTATTGATGAATAGGCGGAAATTGGTTTCTGTCCCAATTCTGCTACACTTGCTTCAATTATCAGCATTGCATTATGGCAAAGAAAAGTCAAAATAAAGGTATTGTCCTTATTAAAAAATCGAATGAGTTAATAGAGTCGCGTTTCAAATTTGATATTTGGGAGATGCGGTTTTTCCTATCGGTTATTTCACAAATACGCCGTGAAGATGATGATTTTCGGGTATATCGCATCTGGTTCAGCGATATTATTAAGACTTTCAATATCAAGACTCATCAATCTTACGACATGTTGCGCGATGCTTCCAACAAGTTGATGCGTAAAACATTTATTCTCGATACCAGCGATGAAGGCTTTGCACGTAAAAAGGTGTATCACATTATCCGAATGGTGGATTATTTGGCTGAGGGGCAGGAAAATAAAAAAGGAATAGAGAAACAGGAATATATAGATGTAACTGTTGAAACGGACTTAAAACCCTATTTACTGCAACTTCAGAGTCGTTTTACGGCTTATGATATCCGAAATGTTATCAAATTGGGCGCCTACCCTATACGTTTTTATGAGCTTTTAAAACAATACGAAAGTATCGGAAGCCGCACATTGGGTTTTGAAGAGATGAAACGGATGTTTGAATTAGAGAATGAATATCCCCGTTTTGCCACGTTTTATCAGCGCATTATTGCCCCTGCGGTAAAAGAAATCAATGAATACACGGATTTAGAGATATTAAAACTGGATAAAATCAAGCAAGGTAAAAAGATAACTGGTATTCATATTAAGTTTAGAAGTAAAGTGTTGCCAGTAGTCATCACCCCCGTTCAGATGGTGAATGAGTCAATAAAGACACTCGCTACCGATATTCAAAATGAGGATTTAATTATTGTCCACGACGAAAATGATGAAACAGCCAACGATAACCGCATCAAAAACTTCTATCCAAAGATTGTGGAAACCCTAGGCGTGACCCCCTCAGTATTTTTTGAATTATTGAAGACATTTAGCGACGAACAAATCGAACAAGCCATCCGCGTAACGAATAGAGCCAAAATTGAAGGGCAAATAAAAGCCAACGCTTCGGGCTTTTTCGTTCAAGCCTTAAAAAATGGCTACACGGACCAAAAAGAAGAACGGAAGAAAAAAGAAAAGAAAGAAGAATCGCAAAAACGCATCAGTGAAGAATTGGCTGCCTTAGAAATAGAAAAACAAGACCGCATTTTTGAAAGAATTAAAGAACTCACTTCGTCTAATCCGAATTTGACGGTTGAGGCTATCGAAACCTTGAAATTCACAGAGGCAGGGAAAAGTATGATTCAATCAGAAGAAAATAAACTTAAAAGACCGCTTGAAGTCGAGGATTTCAGACAAATTAAATCTCTGCGCAGTTTAGTGATTGATACTCTTTTTATTAAAAATATGGATAGTTTTAAAGATATTCTGAAAGAATTTGATGAAAAAATGAGTCAATTGAACAAGCACAACATTTTTTAAAGCAAATTCTCCGTTACTTTTAGAAGCTGGATTAGGGAAATTTTCAAAATTTCCCTAATCCAGAAATCCAGAACGCTACTCCACTCT
>JANPHO010000784.1:0-8835 GCA_031424515.1 Saprospiraceae bacterium | reverse complement strand
AGCCTATTTACAACAAATAGAAGCACAAAATGGCATTTTTAATGCTGTCGTATTAATTGATAAGGAAAATGCTTTGCGTCAGGCAAAATTAGCGGACGAAGCAACTGAAAATGGTCGTAATTTGGGGAAATTGCATGGTGTTCCTATTACGATTAAGGATAATTATTTGACACAAGGACTGACAACCACGTCAGGATATGAACCATTGCGAAACCATATCCCAACAAAAGATGCCGAACTTGTAAAACTGTTGAAATCAGAAGGCGCTATTATTATTGGTAAAACCAATTTATCGGTTTTAGCCATGGATATGCAGACCGATAATGCTGTTTTCGGAAAAACCAATAATGCTTGGGATATTAACCGAACCAGCGGAGGAAGTAGTGGTGGTTGTGCGGTAGCACTTGCAACCGGTATGACTTCTTTATCATTCGGAAATGATTTGGCAGGGTCTATTCGGCTTCCTTCAGCATATTGCGGGGTATATGGTTTTAAACCCACATTCGAAGTTGTGTCGCTTAATGGTATTCAGACTGACCCCAAAGAACCTGTCAATGGTCTCAAATCATTAGCAGTTGCAGGACCATTAGCGAGAACTATTGAAGATTTGCAACTGGCTATGGATATTATAGCAAATACCACCAATACCGATAAAAAACTAATACCCATAAACAGATGTACGGATACTATTGACATAAAGCACATAAAAATTGCCTGGACTGATGAGTTCGGTGGTGTACCTGTTGATAATGAAATCAAAAAGGCGATTCAGGATTACGTTGCAAAGTTGGAGAAATCGGGTGCTACTGTTGTGAAAATTACGCCACCAATTGACTTTTACCTTGCTTGGAAAACATGGGGAAGTTTTGTCGGTATGCAAGGTGGTTACAACACTTCAAACTTCGTAAAATGGATGGGGCTTCCGTTTACAAAAGGAGTGCTGAAAGATTTGCCAATGCAACAGAATGTTGTAAAACCAACTTCGGTGAAAAAATATATGGAGGCATTAAACATACAGGAATCGTTAATTACTCAAATGGAGAATTTCTTAGACAGTTTTGATGCGTTTATTTGTCCGGTAAGCTCAGTAAAGGCATTCCCACATCATAAACCGAGTAAAAAGTTCGGAAATATTAATTTTTACAACAATCCGATTGCAGTAAACAAGGAGTTCATGCATTATTATATGGCTACACAAGCCTATACTACACCATTTACATTGACTGAAAATCCTGTTTTGTCTATGCCAATTTCACTCAGTAAAGATTCCTTGCCTATTGGTGTTCAAGTAATAGGTAAACGTTATTCAGATTTCAGATTGCTGAAAATTGGAATGGTATTACACAACTATTCTGAACAATTTAAATATCCTTTAGAATAATTTTAATTTGTAATGGGCGAAAAATGCAAGCAAGTAACATCGGCTTGGCAATTTCTTACAATTTTTTAGCAAATCTACCCCTTCAGTATAATTGCCGTTTCAACCACTTAAAATGACATTTCGACGGAAACCATTCTACCCATTTATTGAAAATACAGAACTTTGATTAAAATAAAATAAGTCATCATTAAAATCATAAAATCATGTCTATTAAAATCCTTATTCTATTCACAATTTTGGCATACAGCATGATTGTAAGTCAATCCTTTATGTATATTCTTTCATTAAAACATGTACAAATTAATCTTGGAGCCAATGCTTATACTGAAATACGACAACTCATAGATGCCAGTATGAGAAGCTCTTTTAAATATGTGATTTATGCAGCATTATTAGGAAATCTTTTATTAGTTGTTTCAACTATTAAAAACCCGAGTAGTTTACTATTCATCACGGCTGCGATTGCTTTAATCGCTTTAATTGCAGATACTTTAATGACTGTAAAAGGAAATTTGCCCATAAATGATATAATCAACACTTGGTCTGCGGATAAATATCCAACAGATTGGGCGGATTATAGAGCAAAATGGTTGACTATTTTTCAATATCGCCAAATTGCGAATATCATGGGCTTCGTGAGTTTGTTGATTGGGGCTGTGTTTGGGGGGAAATAAATGGAGGTGCCCCCCTCAGTATTCCACCGCTTTTCAAAAAACAACTTGACAACAATACGAAAAAAGGGTTTGAAGAAATGAATAAAAAATTAAAAGAATTAGCTGAACATAAATAAACAATTCTGCCAAACAGCCAATAATCATTACACAAATGATTGTTTTGTTCAAATAGTCTTCCAAAATATTAGTTATAAAAAATAAATAAGTAAAAATGAATAAAATTAAAATAAGCTTTTTTGTTGCCTTTATTGCATTGGCTTCATTTACAACAATCCAAGAATTAACTTCTGGTATTATTAAAAACAATATGGATCTCCAAGTAAAACCAGGGGATAATTTTGCGAACTACGTTAATGGTAATTGGTTGAAAACGGTTCAAATTCCTGCTGATAAATCATCTATAGGCGTATTTGATAATCTTTATGATCAATCTCAAAAAGACGTAAAAGCCATTATCGAAGAAGCAGCAAAAGGAAAAAATAGTATAGGTTCCGAAGAACAAAAAATTGGAGATTATTATGCCTCTTTTATAGATAGAAAAGAACGTGAAGCTAGAGGCGTTTCTCCATTGCAGCAGGAAATGAAAAGCATTGATGATATCACTACATACAGTGATTTAGCAAGCTATTTTGGTAAAGCGAACAGACTTGGCATTGCTGCACCTTTTCAATTCATGGTATTTCCTGACTTGAAAGATCCCAAAAAATATTCCCTATTATCATGGCAAAGTGGTTTAGGTCTTCCTGAAAGAGAATATTACCTTGCTACTGATGCAAAAATGATTGGCATACGTAAAAAATATCAAGCCCACATTGAAACTATGTTTAATCTGGCAGGCATAAAAAATGCTGCGGAAAGTGCTGCCAAAATTATTGAGCTTGAAACTTCTTTGGCATCTAAACAAATGACAAAAGAAGATACCCGGGATGTTGAGAAATTGTACAACAAATTCACAATAGAGGATTTAAAAAAAGTTATGCCCGACTTTGATTGGATGGCTATGCTAAAAAGTGCTCGTTATGATGATCAAAATAGCGTAGTAATTGCACAGGTTGACTATACAAAAAATTTGAATGACATTGTCAAAAACACACCTATATCAACTTGGAGAACATACCTAAAATGGGGATTACTAAACAAATCGGCTTCAGTTTTAACTACCCTTTTAGACAACCAACATTTTGAATTCTATAGCAAAACACTATACGGAACAGAAAAACAAGAAGAAGATTGGAAAAGAGCGGTTAGCATGGTAAATGGTGGTCTTGGAGAAATAGTAGGCAAAGTTTATGTCAAAAAACATTTCTCTCCCGAAGCCAAAAAACGTATGATGGTAATGGTGAAAAACTTGTTGAATGCTTATGCCCAGAATATCAAAAAACTCGATTGGATGAGCGAGGATACTAAAAAAGAAGCACTTAAAAAAGTGGGTAAATTCATGATTAAAATTGGCTATCCTGATACTTGGAAAGACTATTCAATGCTTAAAATTACAAAAAACGATCTATATGGTAATCAATTGAGAGCTACTGAATTTGAATACAACCGTAACCTTGAAAAATTAAATAAACCAGTGGACAGAACGGAATGGAACATGAAGCCTCAAACTGTAAACGCATATTACAATCCAGTACTAAACGAGATTGTATTCCCAGCTGCAATCTTACAACCGCCTTTCTTTGATTTAAATGCTGATGATGCCGTAAACTATGGAAGTATAGGAGCTGTTATTGGTCATGAAATTGGTCACGGTTTTGACAATATTGGTAGCGCTTTTGATGGCGATGGTGTTATGAAAAATTGGTGGACACCAGCTGATTTAACAGCATTTAAAGACAAAACAAAAATACTTGTAGAACAATATAACGGCTTTAAAGTATTCCCAGATTTGAATGTGAATGGGGTATTTACTTTAGGAGAAAACATAGGTGACTTAGGTGGGTTAAGTATTGCAATTGAAGCATACAAAACAAGTCTTAACAAAAAAAAGGCTCAAAATATTGATGGTTTCACAGGTTTACAACGAGTGTTTATAGGATTCGCACAAGGTCTCTGCAACAAACAAAGAGAAGAAGCACTTCGAGGACAAATCGCTAACGACCCGCACGCACCAGCTAATTTTCGTATAAACGGAGTAGTTAGAAATATTCCGGAATTCTATGAAGCATTTGCAGTAAAACCGACAGATTCACTTTATCTTTCCCCAGATAAACGAGTTAAAATTTGGTAATTCGAAGAAATTACTTCACTATATACAAATTACAAAAATATGATTTCAGATAAAAATTTAGCCCGAATTGCTGGGTTTTGCTACTTAGTAGTGATTGTGACAGGTTTGTTTTCGGAAGTTTTTGTAAGGCAAGCATTAAGAGTGCCAAACGATGCATTGGCAACTGCCCACAATATTCAAACGAATGAAATGCTTTTTCGTTGGGGGTTTGTGGCTGACCTTGTCAATTTTGTAATTGGCATACCCACAATATTGATAATTTATCACTTTTTCAAAAAGTCAAATAAGATTATACTGCAAATTGCTTTAGCATTAGTTATTATTCAAACGGCAATTATTGCAGTCAATCTATTAAATCAAATTACACCATTGTTACTATTAGGTAATGATACTTACTTAAATGCTTTTCAACCAAACCAACTGGCAACACTTTCTCTTTTGTCCTTAAATATTCAAGCACAAGGTTATGGAATTGGTTTAGTATTCTTTGGATTTTATTGTATTTTAATTGGATATGCAATTTTCAAAACTAATGCAATACCTAAAATTATTGGAGTAGCTTATGTAATAGCAGGACTAGGCTACTTGATAAATAGTTTTACAATGTTTCTGTCAAAAGGATTTGCAAATCCATTCTTTATTTACCTTGCTATCCCAATTTTTATTGGCGAACTATCTCTATGCTTATGGTTACTCATAAAAGGAATTGACACGACAAAATTAGAAAACAAAATATGAAAATCAATAAAATATGAATTCATTAAAAAGACCTTGGACAAATTTAATTTTAGCACCAATTTGGTTCTTAATCAATATCGTTGTCGCTTCAATATACTTTGGAGGAATGGGTGTCAATGAAACTGATATTCCAATCAAAATTACTGAAAATACACCAATACTAATTCTCATTACTCAAGTTTTCTTGCTTACAACTCTCTTGCTTACAACTCGAAAAGACGGTTTCAATATTTTTAAAAACGGTTGGCAAACCGACAAAACAAAACTACCAAAGACGTTTTGGGAGGAGTAATAACTGGAGTAATTTTAGCGACATTATACATTTACATATTTTCACCTTTGCAGACTTATTTACAAACGAACATTGGTGACTATGTCCCAGCAGGCGAAACAATGACTGCACTTGGCAAACAGACAATCCCATTTTTTATTGCTAATGTTCTTTTTGCACCATTTGTTGAGGAGAGCTTGTATAGAAACTATACCTTAATAAGATTTTTAGAAAATTACAGCCAGACAAAAAGTATTATTTTGACCGTTATAATGTTTGGCTTACTTCATTGGGTTGGAGGACTTTGGTATATGCTTATGACAGGGATTTTAGTAGGACTACCGTTTGCCCTAATAGCGGTAAAGAGAAAAAATATTATATGGGTGTTCATAGCTCATTTGACACTTAACTTGATTGAGTTTATTTACATTACAACCAAAACTTAAGTTATTGAGGAAACAACGAACCGCTAACATTGGGTTTTGTGCAAGTTAGGCTTGACTTAGAAAAAGGTAATTTAACACTCCATACCCCCTCAGTATAATCGCACAAAAAACCTTGTAAACAATAGTTTGCAGTTTTTTTTTATTATAGCTTGTGACAATTTTTAATTATTAGCGCAATGAAAGTAAATAAAGGACAAATACTTCAACGAGCAGGTGATCTAAATACAAAAGTTTACGCTGTTGAAACGGGTTTACTCCGAAGCTACACCATTGACGAAAAAGGAAAGGAGCACATTTTTGCCTTTGCGCATGAAGGTTGGACAATTGCAGACCTTTGTGAAATAACCGATCCATGTGAGTTGTTTATAGATGCGTTAGAAAACTCCACGGTTACTGTTATTGAGAAAGAAGAAAGAAAAAAACAAGTTGACATCAATACGGTGGTCAATCGTGTCTTTGTTTTACAAAAAAGGGTCATTATGCTGATGAGTGCTTCTGCCATTGAACGTTATGAGCATTTTGTAAAAATATACCCCAATATCGTTCAAAGAGTATCTCAAAAAATGATAGCCTCCTATTTAGGCATAACGCCTGAAGCTTTAAGCAGAGTTAGAAAGGAGCGAACCAAAGCCAAATAATATCTTCCTATTCATTTCTTAATCTATATCAATGCACAGCTTTTCAAAAGGTCTCACCTTTGCATCATCAATCTTGATAGTGTAATTTGTTTCAGCCTGCCTATGCGTGTCTAAAACTTTTACACGTTGTTTATTAAAAATTCACGGACGAATGTTCGTGATGTTAAAAAATATCATGGAAAAGTACGTGCAAATACTTGTTGCTACCTACGAAAACTACGCAAAATACCTCGGACATGAAATTTTGTACCCTTCTTGGGGCAATTATTTTTATTGGCTTATTGGCATTTCGTTGTTTTTTTGGTTGCTCGAAATTGTCTTCCCGTGGCGAACCGAACAAGGGGTAATTCGGAAAGACTTTTGGTTGGATAGCTTTTATATGTTTTTCAATTTCTTTTTGTTTTCATTGGTTGGCTACGCTGCCGTATCCAATGTGATCGTTACAGCTTTCAACGATGCCCTCTTTGCTGTCTTCGGTTGGCGCAATTTGGTGGCAATCCATGTCGGAAACCTGCCTGTTTGGGCACAATTGCTTACTCTATTTTTGCTACGCGATTTTATTCAATGGAATATTCATCGGCTTTTACACCGCTTTGATTGGATGTGGCAATTCCATAAAGTGCATCACAGTGTTGAAGAAATGGGTTTTGCGGCACATCTCCGTTTTCATTGGATGGAAAACATTTTCTATCGAACGCTTGAATTCATACCCCTCAGTATGATCGGCTTTGGGATTCAAGATTTTCTGTTTGTCAATTTATTTACCATAAGTTGGGGGCATTTTAATCATGCTAATATCCGTGTGCCTCTGGGCTTTTTGAAATACATTTTCAACAATCCTCAAATGCACTTATGGCATCATGCCGAGCATATTCCGAATCGGTATGGCGTTAATTTCGGCTTAACCTTATCAGTATGGGACTATATCTTTGGCACGGCTTATATCCCTTATGAAGGTAAAGATGAAAAATTGGGTTTTGACAAACTGGAAGAATTTCCCAAAACGTTTTGGAATCAAATAATTTATCCGTTTAAAAATAAAATAAAAATGCTTAAAAATATAGCGATTATGGGCTTTTTAGCCTTGTTTTTAATTCAATGTACTGCCCAAACGCCTAAAGACCGTCCACACAGTCAAAGCCCAAAACTTGATAAAATACTGCGAACAATGCTCCATTTTTCAGTGCCGACTATCAGTGTAGATTTGCTTAAAAACATGAACGACAGGGTATTGCTTGATGCCAGAGAGCAAAAAGAATTTGATGTAAGCCATATTCCTACGGCTCAATATTGTGGTTACGACCATTTCGACCCCTCCGTATTGGCAGGTATTCCGAAGGATAAAAACATCGTGGTTTATTGTTCCATTGGCGTGCGGTCTGAAAAAATTGCAGAAAAAATAGAGGCTTTGGGTTATACGCATGTCTCAAATCTATATGGCAGCCTGTTTGAATGGGTCAATACAGGCAATAGTGTCATTGATAAAACAGGGAATGAAACCCGAAAAGTACACGCTTTTAGCCGTCTTTGGTCTATTTATCTTGATGGAAAAAAAGCGGAAAAGGTGTGGTAATAGGAAACAAATTTTGGGGTACTAAAAGTATCTAAGGAAATGAAAAAATAAATGAAATGAAAAAAATAAAATTAGTTATTGCCACTTTATTGATGGCAACAAGTTTTGGTAGTTTTGCCCAAAATATTGAGCAAAAAGCGGACGAACTGATTAACGCTTATGCTAAACAAGGTCGTTTTAGTGGAACTGTGTTAATCGCCAAAGAGGGCAAAATTGTATTAAACAAAGGCTACGGAATGGCAAATTATGAACTTGATGTGCCAAACACGAGGCTGACCAAATTCCGTATTGCTTCAGTTACCAAACAATTTACGGCAATGGCAATTATGCAATTACAAGAGCGCGGATTGCTCAATGTCAATGAGGTATTTGCCAAATATCTGCCCGACTATCCAAAAGCGGTTGCCGAAAAAGTGACGATTCATCAACTGCTTTCACATACTGGCGGAATTTATGACCCCGTTGACTTGCCCGAATTTGAAAAGCGTTTGCGAACCAAAGTTTCAATCAGCGCGTTTATCACCAGTTTTCAAGACAAACCGCTTGATTTTGAACCTGGCACATTGTTCAAATACAGCAATACGGGATATGTTTTGTTAACCGCAATTATCGAAAAGGCTTCGGGTAAATCATACCAACAATTTTTACATGAAAATATATTTGAACCCTTAAAAATGCAAAACACAGGTTACGATAAAACCGAAGTGATTTTGAAAAATCGTGCCGCAGGATATAACACCGAAGGCAAAGAATTAAAAAACGCAGATTATATTGATATGTCTATTCCGTCTGGTGCAGGAGCTTTATATTCAACCGTCGAAGACCTCTATTTGTGGGACAGAGCGTTGTACACCGAAAAATTAGTTAAAAAAGCCACAATTGAG
>JANPHO010000783.1:0-9283 GCA_031424515.1 Saprospiraceae bacterium | reverse complement strand
CATGGTAAGCAAACACCACGCCGCCTTCAGGGTTATTGATTTGTTTTAAGGAACTTCCCAAACCAACGCCGTAAAAAATATTATCACCTAAAATTAAAGCCACTTTGTCTTTCGTGAACTCAGTTGTGATATACGTTTTAAGGCTTTTATTGAATGAAAAAATACCGTTGAATGAGGGTATTATGCAAGATATTAGCATTATTTTACCTAAAAACTGCCTTTTAAACCCCGATTTTGATTTAAATAAAAATGCGCTAAAAAATCCAGCCGTAGTTGGAGGAAACGTTGAAACCAGTCAGCGATTGACCGATACGCTATTAAAAGCCTTAAATATCCTCGCTTGCGGACAAGGGACGATGAACAATGTTTTATTTGGCAACAGCACATTTGGGTATTATGAAACCATTTCGGGCGGTGCAGGAGCGGGGAAGAACTTCAAAGGTGCGGATGCTGTACATACGCACATGACCAATACCCGCATCACTGACCCCGAAATTATGGAGTTCCGCTACCCCGTTAGGCTCGATGAATTCAGCATTAGAAAAAGCTCTGGAGGAAAAGGCACTTTTAGAGGGGGAAATGGTATTATCCGCAGAATTACGTTTTTAGCACCCGTGGAGTTGTCCATTTTATCTCAACACAGAAAAGTTCACCCCTTTGGCATGCGTGGCGGCGGCGTTGGAAAATTGGGTCAACAATACATTATTTTAAAAAATGGCTTGAAAAAACGCCTAAAAGGTATCGATGGGGCGTCCATTACTGAGGGAGATAATTTCGTCATCAAAACGCCAGGCGGCGGAGGAAGTTTTTAGTTATTGGTTATAGATTATTACAATTTTATCTAACCTCTCAGCTTTAAAATATGCAAAACATGTATTTTAACGCCCTAAAATCTTTTTCACAATCATTTCAGCATGAATACGCGAATTCTCAATAAACCAAACGTGCGTATCCATGCCACCACATATCACACCAGCCAAAAAGATATTCGGCATATTGGTTTCCTGAGTTTCGGTGTTGTATTGGGGGTACAATTTATTATCGTCAGAGAGCTGAATGCCCAATTTTCTTAAAAAATCGAAATTTGGTTGGTAACCCGTTGCCGCAATGACAAAATCATTTTCGATCGTCACCACCCCCTCAGTAGTTTTGATATCTACTTCATTTTGCCTGATTTCAGATAATTCTGCATTAAAAAAAGCCTTAATTGAGCCTTCTTTGATGCGATTGACTATATCTGGACGCGCCCAATATTTCACCCGCTCCCCTACTTCTGGCTCTCGAATTACCATCGTCACATCAGCCCCTTTCCTATATGTTTCTAATGCCGCATCTACGGCTGAATTATTCGCCCCAATAACCACTACTTTTTGCTTAAAATAAAAATGAGGCTCTTTATAATAATGAGTCACTTTTGGCAAATTTTCTCCTTCAATATTGAGCGTAACGGGAATATCGTAAAAACCCGTACTTACAATAATATTAGTTGCTTCATAAAATGATTTACTGGTTTTTACAATGTAGTACCCCCTGTCAGACGATAAGGCTGGCTCAGTATCCGAAGCCTTTTCAACCCCTAAAACTGATTCAAAAAGGTGAATATTCAATTTCCTCGAATCTGCTACCCTTCTGTAATATTCCAAGGCTTCCGAACGCGTTGGTTTAGCATTATTTGAAACAAAGGGAACACCACCGATTTCCAATTTTTCAGAAGTAGAAAAAAAAGTCATATTCGATGGATAATTATAAAGCGAATTGACCAAAGCCCCCTTCTCAATAATCAAATAAGTCAAACCCGCATTTTGAGCCTCCAAAGCACAAGCCAATCCTATAGGTCCTCCGCCGATGATAATGATATCGTATTTCTGCATGTCTATTTTTTTAAAAGCAAAGATAAAAATTTAAAAACCACATTCTTTTGTTTAACAGTTGGTCGTTTTTTTAAAATTGACTTTCTTTGTTGTATCGGTAAAAATGTATCATAAAATCAAATTTCCAAATACAACCAAACAGTTATGAAAAAGATTCTGCTCTTTTTAATTCTTCCTTTCTCTCTTTTTGCACAACCCTCTACGCCGACTGAAATCAGCCGTTGGGAAACCCAAGCGAAGCAAGTCACCATTATTAGAGATAATTGGGGTATCCCTCATATTTACGGTAAAACGGACGCTGACGCCGTATTTGGGCTCCTTTATGCCCAATGTGAAGACGATTTTAAGCGTGTAGAGATGAATTATATTGAAAAACTGGGCAGATTAGCCGAAGTCAATGGTTCGTCATCACTCTACGACGACCTCCTCATTCGTATGATTATTGATGCCGATGATGCCAAAGCCGATTATAAAAAAGCACCTGAATGGCTTAAAAAACTCATGAACGCCTACGCTGACGCGGTCAATTATTACCTTTACAAACACCCCTCAGTAAAACCAGCCCTTTTGACCCGTTTCGAGCCGTGGTTTCCACTTTTATGGACAGACGGAAGCATTGGGGCAATCAATACAGCCGATATTACTACCAAGGACTTAGAAAACCTGTTTACGGGTTCAAAATCAACGGGTTCAGCACCACCCAAAGATGATGAAGGTATTTTAACGGGCTCAAACGGTTTTGCCTTTGCCCCTTCCGTTACAGAATCTGGAAAATCCATTTTATATATCAATCCACACGTCACTTTTTACTTTCGCCCAGAGGTACACATGGTCAGTGAAGAGGGCTTAAATGTATATGGTGCAGTCACTTGGGGGCAATTTTTCATTTATCAAGGTTTCAATGAGCGTTGCGGTTGGATGCATACATCGAGCTACACGGATATTGCCGATACGTACATTGAAAAACTCAAGCAAACCGATAAAAAGTGGTTTTACGAGTATGAAAAGAAGCAGAAACCCATAAAAGAGAAGAAAATTGCAGTTCGTTTTAAAAAAGATGGAAAACTGATTACCCGTAATTTTAATGCGATGTACACACCACATGGGCCCATTATGGCAAAACGAAAAGGTCAATATTTGAGTATGAAAGCCAATAATCGTTCAATGGTCGGCTTGATTCAAAGTTGGGAGCGCACCAAAGCGAAAGGTTTTGAGGACTATAAAAAAACGATGGGTTTATTAGCCAATACCTCAAATAATACTGTTTATGCTGATGCCGAAGGTAATATAGCCTACTGGCATGGCAATTTTTTACCCAAAAGAGATAATAAAATTGATTGGACAAAGCCTGTGGACGGAAGCATTGCCGCTACCGAATGGAAGGGCTTGCATCCAATTGAGGAATCCGTTCATATCTACAATCCTAAAAATGGTTGGTTACAAAATTGCAATTCCACGCCTTACACAGCTGCGGGTGAAAATAGTCCATTAAAAGCCAATTTTCCTAAATACATGGCTCCAGACGGTGAAAATTTTAGGGGTATCAACGCCGTAAAAGTGCTTTCAAGAGAAAATAAATACACGATTGATAAAGTTATAAAAGCGGGATATGATACCAATTTAGCCGCTTTTGAGGTTTTAATACCTGCTTTAATTAAGGCTTTTGAAAAATTACCTCCTACTGATACGCTTTATAATAAATTAAAAGCCCCCCTCAGTATTTTGAGTTCTTGGGACTATCACAGCGGCGAAAAATCCATCCCGACTACCTTAGCCATTGAATGGGGCACTAAATTATTGCCTAAAATACAAGCCATACAAGGCGGATTTGAAGATGAGGAAGAAGACCAAGTGACCAGAACAAAACATTTTGTCAATCGAGCTTCAGCTAACGACTTACTTTTACCTTTAGTTGAAACTTTGAAAGAATTAGATACCAAATTCGGTACTTGGCAAGTAGCATGGGGTGATATGAATCGTTTTCAACGAGTTTCAAGCGACATTATCCAAAAATACGATGATAATCAGCCAAGCATTCCCGTTGGTTTTGCCTCTTCCACTTGGGGGATGTTGCCATCCTACACGGGCAGATATTTTACGGGTACAAAAAAACGTTATGGCGTGAATGGCAACAGTTTTATTTGTGCCGTCGAGTTTGGCGATAAAATAAAAGCCAAATCTTTATTAGCAGGTGGGCAAAGTAGTGACCCTAATTCCAAGCATTTTAAAGACCAAATGGAGATGTACACCAAAGGGCAATTTAAAGATGTTTTGTTTTACAAGGAAGATGTTTTAAAAAATGCTGAAAAGACATATCATCCGGGGGAGTGATTGAGATTTTAGATTTATAGATATTAGACAATAGACCTTAAAATTTAGCATTTTAATCTAGAACTTATTTAGTTTTACAAGACTTTTATACATATATGGGTTCTGAACTTGTAACAAACTTAGAATATTCACGTCAAAAATATTTAAAATAAAGAAATGGCAAAAGAAAATAAATTTTTAGAAGAAATTAATGCGGGATATTCCTTCAAAGGAGATTGTATTGAGTTGGGAGGTGCTATGTTGAATGGTGAAGTTGTTGAGAATTGCACAGTCAAGATACCTCTAAAAACGATGAACCGTCATGGGTTAATTGCGGGGGCGACAGGTTCTGGTAAAACTAAAACCTTGCAAGTATTAGCTGAGCAGCTATCTTCAAAAGGTACGCCCGTTCTTTTGATGGATATAAAAGGTGACCTTTCAGGCATTGCAGTTGCGGGCGAGGACAACCCTAAAATAATAGAAAGGCATCAAAAAATAGGGATACAACATAGTTTAAATGGTAATCCCGTAGAGTTTTTGACGCTTTCAAGTGAAAAAGGCGCGCGTTTGAGAGCCACTATCACTGAATTTGGTCCTGTTTTATTTTCTAAAATATTGGGATTAAATGATACTCAAGGCAGTGTGGTGAGTGTAGTATTTAAATATTGTGACGATAATGGTTTGCCGCTTTTGGACTTGCCCGATTTTAAAAAAGTGCTCAATTACTTCATCAATGAGGGAAAAGAGGAGTTAAAAGGCGATTATGGCAATATTTCACCAATGACTATTGGTACTATTTTGCGCAAAGTAATTGAATTAGAACAACAAGGCGCGGCGCAATTCTTCGGAGAGCGTTCATTTGAAGTAGAGGATTTATGCCGATTGGACGACCAAGGACGAGGTATTATTAGCATTGTCCGTTTGACGGATATTCAAGACCGCCCTAAATTGTTCTCCAGTTTCATGCTCCAGTTATTGGCTGAAATGTACGCAACTTTCCCCGAGGAAGGTGATTTAGACCAACCCAAATTATGTGTTTTTATTGACGAAGCGCACCTTGTTTTCAGCGAAGCATCGAAAGCTTTGTTAAGCCAAATTGAAAGTATTATCAAATTAATCCGTTCAAAAGGTGTGGGAATTTATTTCTGTACTCAAAATCCACAGGACGTTCCAGATGCAGTTTTAGGTCAATTGGGTATGAAAATGCAGCATGCTTTGAGAGCATTTACTGCCAAAGACCGTCAAAATATTCGTTTAGTGGCTCAAAATTACCCTTTGACGGACTATTACGATGTAGAAGAAATTATCACACAATTGGGTATTGGAGAAGCATTTATTACAGTTTTAAATGAAAAAGGTATACCAAGTCCTCTCGTACAAACGATGTTGCGGGCACCACAATCCCGCATGGACGTTCTGACGCCTGATGAAATTGATGAAATATTGGCGCAATCATCCATTATTGACAAATACAACCAGGAGATTAATCGTGAAAGTGCGTTTGAAATTTTAACTAAAAAGTTAGAAGGCGCTTACGGAGAGACCCCTCAGTCAAAAGGTGGAAAACCCATAAAAGAAGAGCCAGGAATGTTTGAAAAAGTATTAAAATCGCCCGTTGCGAAGCAAGTAGGGACTACGTTAGTTCGCGAATTGACCCGAGGTCTTTTAGGCGTTTTGGGCTTGGGTGGTAAAAAGAAGATTTGGTAAGAGCGTTCGTGTTTCGTTTATCCTGTTTGGTGTTTCGAAATACGATAAATGAAACACGATTACTCTAAATCGAGTCTTTCAACCTTAACTAAAAAAAAGACCTCCTACGGTAAACTAATACAGCTTTCAATTTAACTGACACCTCGATTCTCGGGGCTACCCTTGTTTTACGTCCAACTTTAAGCTTTCGCAGCCTATTGCTCACTATACTACAAGGTAAGTCTTATATCATGTTCCTGCTCGTTCAGTCAAAAATTTGCCGCTTGCTTCCTTCAGATTTAACCCCACGGTTAACACCCTTGCATTGACCTAATGATTCCTGTTGTCTGGCTCATTCGGGACTTGCTTCCTATAGTTTTATGGTATGAGTATAGAACATAAAAAATGCCGTTCAGCAGAGCTGTACGGCATAAACATAACCATGAAAATAATTAACCAAACTATTGAATGGTTTTGCAAAAACAATGCCTAATCAACAATCCTTGATTTTTTTTTAAATATGATTTCTTTTTTCAGCGAATCTTTAATTTCTTCGCATCGTTTTTTAATACTACTGTAATATTTCAACTTTATACAAAAATAAAAAATGAATAAAGCGATTACTCGTTTTCTACTCTCCTTTGTTGTACCCCTCAGTATTATTGTACTTTCATGTACTTCTTTTTCATCGAATCAACTGCCCGCTCAAGTCGAAGATGTAGAAGAGGACGACATTGATATTGCAAAAGATTCAGTGGCACCCATTTCTACTATTTACGATATTCAAAAAAAGGTTATTGCTGATAAGGCTGTCGTTTCTACTGCGCATCCATTAGCTTCTCAAGTGGGTCTTGATATTATCAATCAAGGTGGAAATGCTATTGATGCAGCAATTGCTGTCCAATTTGCTTTAGCAGTGGTGTATCCAAGAGCGGGTAATATTGGCGGAGGTGGTTTTATGGTGTATCGTAGCGGTGACGGTTCGGAAGTTTCTACTTTAGATTTCAGGGAAAAAGCACCTGCAGCAGCCCATAGAGATATGTATTTGGATGAAAAAGGGAATGTTATCAGAGGAAAAAGTCAAAAAGGACATAGTGCAGCGGGAGTTCCGGGTACTGTTGAAGGCTGTTTTCAGATGTTTCAAAAATATTCTAAATTAAAAGATTGGAAACGGCTCATCCAACCAGCTATCCATTTGGCGCGTTCTGGATTTGCGGTGACCACTATGGAAGCGCATAGATTGAATAAAAATATGCAACTATTCCTTCAATACAACACTATGCCTGTAGCATTTGTCAAGCCCGATACTTCCATTGCTTGGCAAACAGGAGATGTGCTTATTCAACCTGAATTAGCGCATACACTCGAATTGATAAGAGATAATGGCGTTGCAGGGTTTTATGAAGGAGAAAATGCTGACAAAATAGTTGATGAAATGAAACGCGGTGGTGGTCTCATTTCTTTAGAGGATTTAAAAAATTACCGTTCGGCATGGAGAAAACCGATGATGGGTATTTACAGAGGGCATGAAATAATTACCATGCCTTTACCGAGTAGCGGTGGTATTGGCTTAATTCAATTATTGGGTATGGTGGAGAAATATCCACTTGATGAATACCCATTTCACGGTGTTAGTGCTACTCATTTAATGGTCGAGGCTGAGCGACGCGTTTATGCTGATAGAGCAAAGTTTTTGGGAGATGCTGATTATTATCCGGTGGCAGTGAGTCAATTAGTGGATAAAAACTACATAAAAACGCGTTTCAAGGACTTTGACCCAATGAAAGCTACTCCGAGCACTAAAATATCGCACGGTAGCATGTCAGCTGAAGTGAGCGAACAAACTACGCATATTAGCATCGTAGATACTGAGGGGGGGGCGGTTTCATTAACCACTACCCTTAATGACAATTATGGTTGTAGAACGGCTGTAGGCGGTGCAGGCTTTATTTTAAATAATGAAATGGACGATTTCAGTTCGAAGCCGGGCGTACCTAATTTGTACGGTGCAATCGGTGGTGAAGCCAATTCCATTCAAGCCAATAAAAGACCTCTTTCAAGTATGACGCCTACCATCGTTACAAAGGATGGAAAATTGTTTATGGTGGTGGGAACTCCGGGAGGTACTACTATAATTACATCCGTTTTTCAATGTATTACCAATGTAATTGACTATAAAATGTCTATGAAACAAGCTGTACATTCCCGCCGGTTTCACAGCCAATGGTCACCAGATATTTTATACATCGAAAGATATGGTTTTAAGCCAAATGTGTTGAAAGCACTGACTAAAATGGGACATAAAATTAAAGAAAGAGAAAATATCGGTGCCGTAGAAGCCATTTTAGTCCTTAAAAATGGTCAATATGAAGGTGTAGCGGATAATAGAAGTGACGATACTGTTTTAGGGTTTTAATAATTGATTAGGAGGCAAATTACCAATTAATTGTCAATTTGCTTATATCTTGTTCCTATTCGTTCAGTCAAAAATTTGCTGCTTGCTTCCTTCATATTTAACCTCAGGGTTAACACCCTTGCATTGATCTATTGATTCCTGTTGGCTGGCTCATCCGGGACTTGCTCCCTATAGTTGTGGGAATGTGCTTAGAGTACATAAAATACCCCCTCAGTAATTGAATACTGAGGGGGGTTTTTTATCGGTCTCGCTACATAGTGAGATTGAGATAATAAATACCGAATCTTTATAAAGCCTGTTCCGAGTGCAAAGCGTGATTAACGACGGTTGCGATCATAACCGCCACCACCATCACGGTTGCCACCACCGTAACCACCGCCACGGTTTCCGCCGCCGCCGCCGTAACCGCCACCGCGATTACCACCGCCGCCACGACTGTCACTTTCACGTGGTTCAGCTTTCTTTACTACAATTGTTTTACCATCAAGGTCAGTGCCATCAAGCGCATTGATAGCCGCAGTAGCTTCGCCATCATTAGACATCTCAACAAAGCCGAAGCCTTTAGAGCGACCAGTTTCACGGTCATTAATTACGTCAGCAGATTGGACTTGACCAAATTGCTCAAATACTTCACGTAGTGTTGAACTATCCGTGTCGTAGTTTAATTTTGCAACAAAAATTTTCATCGAAAAAAATTAAAAATTAAAAAAATACTAAATTTAAAGAATGAGAGGATTGAAACGATTGGGAAGGAAATTGAATTGATAAACTCCGAAAATAGTATAACTATAAAACATCCAGACATCCAACAGTGTCTTTAAACTCATAATTATGCAAATATAGTATGACTTTGTCGATATTCCAAATATGTTTTATTACGAACACTAACTTATTTTCTATTTTTTGACAATTTCCCATTAAAAATAACAAAAATCCCCCTTAGTCATTGATACTGAGGGGGATAATGTATTGTTTTCAAAATATCTTTTTACAAAATCAT
>JANPHO010000782.1:0-4739 GCA_031424515.1 Saprospiraceae bacterium | reverse complement strand
TTATGTCACTTCATTGACGGGCATTCAAGTGCTTGACCAATTGGGGCGTGTGAATGCTATTCTACCAGTGCCTAAAACCAAAGGGCAAGTCTCCAATCTCTGTTTCGGCGGAAAAGATTTTGATACAATGTATATCACAGTGGTAGATAAGGTTTTTAAAAGAAAAGTCAAGGTTAAAGGGGCAAATACGTTTGATGCGCCCAACAAGCCTAAAGTACCAAGATTATAATATTTTCAATTAAATCTGTAAAAAATGAGCGTTACACATCAAATAGCCAAACATATCCGCGAAATCCATTTCGGCGTGAATTGGACGTGGAGTAATATGCAAGAGACCTTACAAGATATTACTTGGCAAGAAGCGGCTAATGAATCGTTGCCTTTTAATTCCATAGCTGTTTTGGTTTTTCATATGAATTATTATTTGAAAGTTGTGCTTGACCGCATACAAGGAAATCCTCTGAATGGCAAGCATGAAGATAGTTTTAAAGCACCTAAAATCAGCAACGAGGAAGAGTGGCAAGCCTTATTAAAACAAACTTGGGAAGATGCTGAAGCATTCGCACAAACAGTTGAAGTTTTTCCTGAAGCACAGATTTTTGATGACTTTTCCCCGAAATATGGCAATTATTACAGAAATATGGTAGGCGTTGTAGAGCATAACCATTACCATTTAGGGCAAATTGTTTTCATCAAAAAGCTATTGAGACAGACTAAATGACCCCTCAGTATTTGAATTTAAAAAACTAAACAACATGAAAATAAAACGTAGAGATTTCGTCAAAGCAACGGGTTTAGGCTCTATCGGTTTGGGTCTTAATTTTCCGTTTGACTCGCTTTTTATGCCTCCTACTATGCTGCCTCGGAAAAGTCCCGAATCGCAAGGGGTGTCATCGGCTGGCATTCGTAATTTTTTAAAAGCAACTCAAGAGTCAGGCTTAGAATGGCATAGTTTCATGCTCGTCAGGCACGGCAATGTGGTTGCTGAAGGTTGGTGGAAACCTTTTGATGCTTCTTTTAAACATACTTTGTATTCATTATCAAAGAGCTTTACGAGTTCGGCTATTGGCTTTTTGGTATCGGAAGGTAAAATCAATGTCAATGACCAAGTCATTAAATTTTTCCCTGAATATACACCCAGTGCGCCGAGTGAGAATTTGAAAGCCTTGAAAATTAAGCATTTATTGACCATGAATGTCGGGCATGAAAAAGAGGCTAATCTGAGAGAATCAACTGACCCTTGGGTCAAAACGTTTTTGAATCAAGAGGTGAAATTTGAGCCGGGGACACATTTTTTATATAATACCCCCGCAACTTATACGTTGGGAGCCATCGTGCACAAAGTAACGGGTCAAACATTAGAGGAATATTTAAAACCCCGCTTGTTTACTCCCCTCAGTATTGACGGCAGTGATTGGGAAAAATCCCCTCAAGGCTTAAATACAGCAGGTTGGGGATTGCGTGTAAAAACAGAAGATATTGCCAAATTCGGTCAATTTTACCTACAAAAAGGCAAATGGCAAGGCAAACAGCTCTTGCCCGAAGCATGGGTAAACGAAGCAACAAGTAAACAAACAACCTCACAAGCAGGCGATAACGATTGGTCGCAAGGCTATGGCTATCAGTTTTGGCGGTGCAAGCCTGGGTTTTATCGGGGTGATGGCGCATACGGGCAATTCTGTATGATTATGCCCGAGCAAGATGCGGTTTTAGTGATGACTTGCGAATCATGGAATTTACAAAAAACCATGAATGTGGCTTATGAAACCCTTTTACCCGCTTTAAAAGACAGCCCGCTGCCAGAAGACCCCTCAGTATTAGCCTCTTTAAAACAGGATATTAATGCTTTGTCGTTGCCGATTCCAAAGGGTTCTATATCATCACCCTTACATGCAAAATACAGTGATAAGTTTTTTAAAGTTGAGAAAAATGAATTCGGTATTGAGCGTATTGGTTTTGGCTTATTCCCCGATGCAGGCGTTATCAGAGTGGATTATGATGGCAAAGGTTTTCATAAAATAGGCTTTGGTTGGGAGCAATGGAAAGTCAATAAAAACGGAGAAAAAAATCCATTTCCAGTGGCAAATCGTACCCACATGCCTTCAAAAATAGCCGCAACGGGCACGTGGGTGAATGAAAATACCTTGCAAATCAATCTGAAATTCGTGGAAGCCGTTCATGGTGATAAACTCATTTGCGTTTTTGAAGGCGATAAAGTAACCGTTTTCTTTTTAAATAGCATTTCTGAAAATACTAAAAATACGCCTGAAAAACGGGAGCCGTTGATAGGGATTTTAAAGGCGTAAATTCGTAACAATGAATATTTTAATGAAAAAAATAGCATTTTTAATTGTGCTTTCGGGCATTTTTTTTCAAGCTAAAACGCAATCCACTGAATTACCTCTGATAAAGGTGAAAGGCAATCAATTTGTCGTTGGGCAGGATAGTCCTTTTATACTGAGGGGCCTGAACGCAAGCGACCCTGAGCGATTACTGAAAATTGAACATTGGAATAAAGCCTATTTTGAGGAAATGAAACGGTGGGGCGCTAATGTCGTCCGCCTCCCAATACACCCAACTGCATGGCGGCGAATGGGTAAAAAGGACTATTTAAAAATGCTGGATGAGGGGGTGCAATGGGCTAAAGAATCGAAAATGTACGTCATCATGGACTGGCACAGCATCGGCAATTTACGCACAGAAATGTATCAAAGCGATAATTACGATACCACCATCAAGGAAACCTACGATTTTTGGCGCACTCTTGCAAAGCATTATAAAGGCAATACCACCGTCGCTTTTTTTGAATTATTCAACGAACCGACTGTTTATAATGGCCAATTGGGCACTTGCTCTTGGGCAGAATGGAAAAAATTGATGGAGGAAATTATCGGCATTATCCGAGCGCATGGCAATACAGCAATTCCTTTGGTGGCGGGTTTCAATTGGGCTTATGACCTCACACCGATTGCCACTGACCCGCTCAATACTGAGGGGATCGCCTACGTATCACATCCATATCCCATGAAACGTGAAAAACCGTGGGCGGAAAAATGGACTAAAGATTGGGGTTTTGTGAAAGAAAAATACCCCGTTATTTTAACCGAAATTGGCTTTAGTGGAGCGGAGGAACAAGGGGCGCATGTGCCTGTCATCAGCGACGAATCGTATGGCGATGCCATGATGCAATATTGCGATAAAAAGGGCATTTCTTGGGTCGTTTGGGTTTTTTACCCGCAGTGGGCGCCTCGTTTGTTAAAGGATTTGGATTATAATTTTACACGACATGGGGTGTTTTTTAAAAAAGCATTGATGGATAGACGATAAATAAAGGAGCAAGTAGAGATACTTGCTCTTTTTATTTTTTAAATTTTAATTTGAAAAAAAGAGAATCTTACCTCAAAACCCTTTATTTTTGCGGTTTTGCAAAATGCGAGATTTCACTTCGCTTAAAAGGTACTTTTACTTTTTTAAAAATGAGTAATTATATAGATCAATATTTGTCGCGGATGTCCAATTCTCTCGTTAGGGCGAGGGCGCAAAGTATTATTGCACGAGGGGGCATTGAGTTGCTGCGGTTAGATGTTGAAAAGGCTAAAGCGACATTTAGGGTACAGGGCGATGTGGGTGGCGCAACGTATAGAGCTACTATTCACGACTACACCAAACCGACAGTTATCGGTCAATGCAATTGCAATTTTGACGGTGGCGGTTTGTGCGTGCACGAGATGGCATCTCTTTTATATCTTCAAACGGAGGTTTTCAAGGAAAGCTATAATCCAAAAAATGAATTGATAGATTCAGAGCCGATTAATCTCAAATTTTTACAGCAAAACAGCGAATTACAGGCTTATACTGAGGGGGTGCAACTCGCAAATACGCCCAATGCCGTGAATCTGAAAAGCTACAATCCAGAGCGCATTGCATATAAAGTTAAGCAGTATTCGGTTGAAATAGAACTTAAAGGTAAGCAGTATCAAACCACTTGTGATTGCGACCAAAAGTTTTCAAAACTTTGTAGCCATAAAATTGCGGCTTTCATTCATCTTGGACGCTCTTTTGGTAAAAACCCTTTTAATTCTATCAAGGGTTTAGAAACGCAAAAGGTACTTCGTTTAAAAGAATATGGCTATACCGTGGATGATGAAAAAGTGGACGCCTTATTTGATATTGAAATAACGAACGGCGTTTTGACGGTCAAACCCAAAATAGCAGGTCTTTCAAAATTAAATGACGCTCAAGGTTGGAAGCGTTTGAGACAGCAATTTTTGACTCCGCCGAAGCCACTTACCGCCACATATAGAGGTGATGTGCTCGACGACGACGACGATAAAACCATTTTTGTCTATGTTTTCAAATTTAACGATACTTACCAGGAGGATAAAATAAAATACAGTGCTTTTAGTCCCTTCGATTTGGAGGAAGCTAAGACGGATTTAGTGGATTTCAAATTGAGCGTTGTTCAAGGAAAATGGAAAAAAGGGAAAGTCTCCGGTAAATTGCAGGAGGTCAATATCAGCTATAAAACGTTCACTTTGAGCGATTTGGAGTTGTTGGATAAAGAAGATGCTGAACTGATGCAAAGCATTAAAAACCTCCAACCCGAGGTTTTGACCAAGCGTATTTTAGAAAAACACATTGAATTGCGCGGGGCTTGGAGCCTATACGCCAATAACCTGACGACGCCCGAACAGTGGGCAACTCAACGGCAATTAGTGGGAGAAATACTGGCTGATGTT
>JANPHO010000781.1:0-5694 GCA_031424515.1 Saprospiraceae bacterium | reverse complement strand
GATTTAAGACTGAAGATTTAAGATGTAAGACTGAAGAGAAGATGTAAAAAAGTCTTAAATCTTACGTCTTACATCTTAAATCTTAAATCTTACGTCTTAAATCTTACATCTTAAATCTTACATCTTAAATCCTCACCATTTTTCTAAATTTATCTCTTTTTATATATTTAAAATGTTTATTAGTCGTTTTAGGGGTAAAGTATTTTTAAAACATAAAAATATTTTTTAATTTGTTTTTTATTATAGCTAAGCCTTTTTTTGAACCCAAAATATTAAAACAGACGATGAACATTTTATCTAAAATCTTGACAGTAGCTTTAGTGATTTTTACCACTATTTTATCGGCTCAAAAGACGGATTCGGTTTGGCGACCCGTTAATTTGGTTGTGAATAGCAGTTTTGAAATGCCTGCAAATGTTGAAAAACCGCTTAGATTAGTGGATTCCATAGCTAAGGGAGAAGGTTGGACAGTGCCCAATAAAAGTAATCCAAGGATATATTCCACCGATAATAAGGGTTTTATCTATGATCCGAATGGTTCTGAATGGCCTTTCAAAGCGCGAACGGGTAAAAACGTGGCAGGTTTAGAGATTTACACCGACAAACGGGATTATATTCAAGGCACTTTAAGCACTCCTTTAGTGGTGGGTAAAAAATACTATTTTGCTTTTTGGGTACATTACCATTGCTCAGGTGCCAATAATATTGGGATTGCCTTTTTACCTTCAAAAATAAGCATCGATTCTACCAACCGCATACCGCTCAAACCTGCTACTTTTCAAAAAAATATGTTGCCGTACAGCAATGATGCTAAAACGGCTTGGACACTTGTGCGCGATTCATTCGTTGCTCAGAAGCCTTTTCAAAGCTTTATTATCGGCAACTTTTTTACAGATGCAGAAACTAAAGTAGAAACGGGTAGATATAATCACTTTTTTGCGTACATAGATGACGTTGCCGTTTGGGAAGCCCGATTACAACCTACCAAAGCAGACATTTCTACTCAAGCACAAACTTCGAAAAAAGATTGGGAAGAAAATATGGCTATTGTTACGCCTAAAAACGTTGCCATTACGCTAAATGAAATTTATTTCGATTTCAATTCAGCCAATTTGGATAGTCGTTCCAATGTCACTTTGGATTCTTTAGTTGAAAAGATGAAACTTGTGGCAGTCATGAAAATCCATATAATAGGGCACACAAGTAGTGACGGGGGAACTGATTTCAATAAAAAACTATCGGATAAACGCGCCGAATCCGTTAAAAATTACTTGATTGCACATGGGATTGATAAAGCCAGACTTTCGTCAGAAGGTTTGGGTGAAACACAACCCATTGTCCCGAATGATACCGAGGAAAATAAAAAACGAAATAGGAGAGTGGAATTTATTCGGACGGAATGATGTTGATTTTAATAGATTATCGATAAATAGATAATATTTTTAGCTGTAACTTTTGGAAAGTTGAAACTTTCCAAAAATTGTAACGCGTTGAAAGTGAATTGATTATAAAATTGATACCCCTCAGTATTTTTCAACTTTTTGGCTGATTTTTAAAATATACTCAATCCGAATTTATGATTTAATAGCTCAGTAATCACAATCACTTAAATATATTATAAACAATAAAACTGCCCAAATACGCCAGAGCACTCATAAAAGCAAACTGAATAAGAGGCCATTTCCACGATTTAGTTTCTCTTTTCACCACCGCTAAAGTGCTCATACATTGCATTGCAAAGACATAAAAAATGAGCAATGATAAGGCTGTTGCCATCGAATACATGGGTGTTCCATCTTCGCGCAGCTCTTTTTTCATTTGTTCTCTTATGCTGCTCTCGTCGTCTGGTGAGCTCCCAATACTGTAAATCGTAGCCATAGTTCCCACAAAAACTTCACGGGCTGCGAAGGATGAAATCAAAGCAATACCTATTTTCCAATCAAAACCAAGAGGCTTTATTGCAGGCTCAAAAGCCTTACCGAGATAGCCTGCGTAGGAAACTTGAAGCTTTTGAGAAGCGATATAATCATCCGTTTGCTGTTCATTCATTTGCTTTTCAGTGGCTACTTTTCGAGCATTTTCCTCAGCTATTTGTATTTTATCACCGGGACCAAAGCTGGCTAAAAACCAGAGCACAATTGAAACCATAATAATGATTTTGCCCGCTTCCATCACAAAGGATTTCACTTTTTCATAAACCGTAAAAAAGACATTTTTCCAATGTGGCATCCTGTATTCAGGCAATTCGATGGCGAGAAAAGTTGTTTCATTGGTTTTTAATATCTTCTTCAATATGTAAGCAGCAGAAAGTGCAGTCACGATGCTCAAAAGATACAAACCTGTGAAAACCAAGCCTTGTTTATTTAATCCAAACCAATTTTCGGAAGGAACTACAAAGCCCACTAAGAGCGCATACACGGGTATCCGAGCGGAGCAACTGATGAAAGGTGTCACTAATATAGTGATAAGTCGCTCTTTCCAATTCGATATGGTTCGGGTGGACATAATTGCAGGTATCGCACACGCGCCACCTGAAACCAACGCGACGATACTTCGTCCATTTAAGCCCACTTTTTGCATTATTCTATCAAATAAATAGACAGTGCGGGCCATGTAACCGACCTCTTCGAGCAGGGAAATAAGGAAAAATAAAATCCCAATTTGGGGTATGAAAACCAAGACGCCACTCAGCCCCGCCACAATACCATCCGTCAATAAACTCGTTAGAATATTTTTAGGTAAAGCATCTTTCAAGGCAGAATTGACTTGCGTAAAACCTCCTTCAATCCAATCCATCGGCAGAGTTGCTAATGAAAAAATGGATTGAAAAATGAAAAATAAAATCGCAAAAAATATGATAGGACCCATGATGTGATGAGTCAGAATACGGTCAATCTTATCCGTTAGAGAAGCATTTGTGTTTTTATCTTTTACAAATACCTTTTCTAAAACGGGTCTTAATTTATCAAAACGCTGTAATGTCTCCGTAATTTGTAGGCGAAGATCTTCAAAATGGTGCGTTTCTACTATATTTCTGATGGTCAGTTTTTCACCACCGTTTAAGAAAGGCAGTTCCCAATAATGGTGTGCTAAAAGAATAGCTCTGTACGTATTATCGACCTTTGGCAATATCAAACGAATGGCTTCCGCAGCTTTTAATTCAATCTGATTGGGCTGATAAAACATTTTATACTGAGGGGGTGGTACTGCTTTTAGCATTTCTTCCATAGCTGCTTTTAAATCCTCAATACCTTCGCCTGTTCTACCATTTAGTGTGACAACTTCTACATTAAATTGCTCGGATAAGGCATTTCTATCAAAATGAATGCCCTGTTCTTCCGCAATGTCAATCATATTGATGCAGAGAATAATCGGCAAATTCAAGTCTTTTAATTGAGTGAAAAGCAAGAGATGGCGTTCCAAATTGGTCAAATCCGCGACGTAAATAATGGCATCTGGATAATTGGCATCGTTCGGATTGGAGAGAACATTGAGTACGATGCGCTCGTCTTGTGAGTTGGGATACAAACTATAAGTACCCGGTAAGTCAATTATATTGATGATAGTAGAATCCTCTTTACTCCCCGTTTCACTTTTAAAAGTGATAGAGCCCAATTTTTTATCAACGGTAACACCCGGGAAATTGCCCACTTTTTGGCGCAAACCTGTCAACTGATTGAATACAGATGATTTACCTGCGTTGGGATTGCCAGCAAGTGCAAACGTAAAGGTTTTATTTGGATTCATAATCTCATATCATCGGTCGAGGACCATCTTTTCTTCTATTTCAAGTACGATGTTTCGAGCTTCATCCTCCCTCACCGCAATATTATGATTTTCAACTTTGATATAAAGTCCGCCCCCGAAAGGGACACGCCTCACTAAACGCAACGATTTGCCGGGTAAAACGCCCATTGAAAGCAGTTTACTCGCCATGTGGTCGTTAGTGAAATGGCGAATTGTGCCGTTTTCACCATCTTTTAGATTCGATAATATCACTAAATGGCTCATTTGTTCAATTTAAAATCTGATTTAAAAAAGTCTAATTTAATTTCAGAGTGTAAATCTTCTTCTAAAAATCGGGTTCACCAATGATTAAAATCATCATCATCTTTTTAAAATTTATCAAAAGATTTATTAAGAATCTTTCATTTTACAAAGGAGATAAAGTAAATCAAGTGACACAAATAATCTTTTTCTTATTTAGACTTAATATCAATAAGCAAAGGTAAAAACTATAACTAAATTACCACCCATTTTGTTGAAAAAAACTTATTTTAAATTGAGGATTTGAATATTTGAGGACTTGAAATACTTAAATCCCTAAACAACCAAATCCTCAAATCTTCGCATCCTCAAATCTTCGCATCCTCAAATTTATAACTTAACTTTGCCCAAAATTCTTTCTATGCAAACTGACGCTCAAAAATATGCCCTAAGAGGTGTTTCTGCTAACAAATCGGAGGTGCATGATGCCATCCGCCACCTCGATAAAGGGCTTTATCCCTTAGCTTTTTGCAAAATTTTACCCGATTTTGCGGCTGGTGACCCTGATTACTGTAATATTATGCACGCTGATACTGCTGGAACCAAGACCAGCTTAGCATATATGTACTGGCGTGAAACGGGCGATTTGAGCGTGTGGAAAGGCATCGTTCAAGATGCAATAGTGATGAATTTGGATGATATGGCTTGCGTGGGCTGTTTTGAAAACATTATTTTATCTTCCACTATCGGGCGCAATAAAAACCTTATTTCTGGTGATGTCATTAAAACGCTCATAGAATCCACCGTTGAGTTTGCGGATAAAATGCGGGAATATGGCATTGATATTCATTTAGCAGGCGGTGAAACGGCGGATGTCGGCGACATAGTACGCACTATTGATGTCGGATACACGGCTTTTGCCCGTATGCCGCGTAAAAATTTGATTGTGAATAATATGAAAGCGGGCGACGTTATCGTTGGCTTTGCATCGTATGGTCAAGCGATATATGAGGATTCTTATAATGGGGGCATGGGTTGTAATGGCTTGACCTCTGCTCGCCACGATGTTTTCAACCACTCATATACTGAGGGGTATCCCGAAACCTTCGACCCGAACACACCGAAACAGGTTGTTTATACAGGAAATAAAAAATTAACGGATACGTTAGTCATTGATAATCAATCTTATACGATTGGAAAATTGGTTTTATCGCCCACCCGTACTTTCCTTCCTTTGATACGTAAAATACTCGTAGATACTGAGGGGGTAGGCATCAGCGGCATCATTCACAGCACAGGTGGAGGTCAGACAAAAGCCTTGAAATTTATCAAAAATAAGCGCTTGGTCAAGGATAATCTATTGCCTATTCCACCTTTATTTGAAATGATACAGAGCGAATCGGGTACGGATTGGCGTGAAATGTACCAAGTATTCAATATGGGCTGCCGTTTAGAAGTCTATTGTGATGAAAGCATTGCTCAAAATTTGATAAATATATCAAAATCATTTAATATTGATGCCCAAATCATCGGACACGTTGAAGATACTGAGGGGGAGAAACTGACATTAAAAAGCCCATATGGCGTTTTTGAATATTAGTTATTGCTTAGTTGTATAGTCGCTATTGCTCCGTTTATCCACAGATTTCACTGATATTGACTTATTTAACACTGATTTTTCTTTTGCACTTATTTAATCAGTGTTAA
>JANPHO010000780.1:0-9703 GCA_031424515.1 Saprospiraceae bacterium | reverse complement strand
TTTTAAAAAATCAGTGTAGGTCAGTCAATATCTGTAAAATCAGTGTCTAAACGGAGCGAAAGCGACTATCTGACTAAGTAATTAAGAAATTTTTAAGATTAGAGGGTTTTGAAACAGTTTCTTATATTTGCCAAATTTTTTATCTAAATTTTATCTATTGGAAAAGACTTTACAACAATACGATTCTGTTACAACCCGTTGTCGCGACCTTTTTAATAAAAAAACGAAAGATTATGGCACTGCTTGGCGCATTTTACGCCCCTCTTCGCTCACCGACCAGTTGCTGATTAAGGCGCGTCGGATTCGCCAAATTGAGGAATCGGGGGCGCAACTTATAGCGGATAAAGTGGATGATGAATACATCGGCTTAGTTAATTACAGTATTTTGGCAATTATTCAGTTGGCTTTGCCTGCTGAAACTGTCATGGAACTACCCCCTCAGTATGCAACGGATTTATTCGATTCCACGTTGTCAGAAACTCGCGCGCTAATGATTCGTAAAAATACAGATTATGGTGAAGTTTGGCGCGATATGAGGCGATCAAGTTTAACAGATTTGATATTGATGAAACTCCTCAGAGTGAAACAAATTGAAGACAATGCCGGTAAAACGCTTGTATCGGAAGGTTTAGTGGCTAATTATCAAGACATTATAAATTACTCAATTTTTGCATTAATTAAAATAGATGAAGAATAATTTTTTTTCATCCAACTAAAATAAATTAAAAAAAATATGACCATCTGGAATCTACTCATCGGTTTTGCTATCGGCGGAGGCATTTTGACAGCCATTACGGCTTATTATTTTAAAGCTCATAAAAATTGGCTATTCACTTTTCTCCAAAATTTTACGGGCGTTTGGTTCATCTTTTCGGGTGCCGTAAAAGCAGTTGATCCTTGGGGAACAGCTTTTAAAATGCAGCAATATTTCGGCGAATTTGAAAATACATTTAAAGGTACTTCAGCAAAGTTCCTTGCGCCAATTTTCCCGTGGTTGGCGGATTATGCTCTGGGTTTCTCCATTTTTATGATTACCCTTGAAATAGTGGTGGGTTTAATGCTCATTTTAGGGCATAAAACGAAACTTACTTCGTGGCTGTTTTTAATCATCATGGTATTTTTTACCGTTTTAACGGGCTACACGCATTTCACGGCTTTCGTACCCGATGGCGTAAACTTTTTTGAATTTTCAAAATGGGGTGAATACGTAGAAACCAATATGAAAGTGACTGATTGTGGCTGTTTTGGCGATTTTTTGAAGCTAAGCCCAACTACTTCATTCTACAAAGACATCGCTTTGATGCCGATTGCCCTGCTTTTTGTGTTTAAAAATAAGCAATTTCACTCTTTATTCAGCAATGCTATGCGCAATGTAATCATTGCAGCAACTCTTATCGGCACGCTGGCATTCAGCTTATATAACACTTACCAAAACGAACCCGTTGTTGATTTCCGTCCGTTTAAAAATGGCGTGAATATCAGAGAGCAAAAGAAAGCGGAGGAAGATGCGGCTTCAGCGGTGAAAATTACTGATTGGCAACTTAAAAATGAAAAAACGGGTGAGATTAAAATAGTAACCAATAAATTCTATATGGATGAAAAAGGCTACGAACAATATAAAAAAGAGGATGGTTGGGGCGTTTTGAAGCAAATAAAAACTGAACCAACGGTGGCACATTCTAAAATCAGTGATTTTGGCATCAATGATAAGGACGGAAATGATGTTTCGGAAGCTCTTTTGAGTGAGCCGAATTATACTTTCCTCATTGTGAGTTGGAAAATGCCTTCCGAAACCGTTAAAAAGACGATAACTGTTCCCGATTCTATTTTTAGAAAAGATACTGTGCGGATGAAAATAGCGGGTGTGGATACTTTTGAGATTAAAAAAGTGTTTGAAAAAGTAGGTCAAAGAGAAGAAGTTTTCAAATCATTCCAATTTAATGCCGATTATAGAAATATTTTCACTTTAAAACTGAATCCATTGCTCGAGCAAGCTGAAAAAGCAGGTTATAAAATTGGCGCACTTGTACCCTACTCAGATCCGAAAAAAATCGAGGATTTTAGGCACGATGCTCAAGCTGCTTACACTTTTTACACAGCCGATGATTTGTTGATAAAAACAATGATGCGCTCAAATCCAGGCTTATATTTATTGAAAAATGGCTTAATTGTTCAAAAATGGCATATCAAGCAATTGCCTGATTTTGAAACGATTAAAGCGCAGTATATTAAATGAGTGATGAGTGATGAGTGATGAGTGATGAGTGATGAGTGATGAGTGATGAGTGATGAGTGATGAGTGATGAACTTAAAAAAGCCTTTCAAAATTGTATTTTGAAAGGCTTTTTTATGGCTTTTTTTTATGAAAATACCTCGATTTCTTGATTCACCTCCTCCACTTGTCTTTCAACGAAAGGCGTTAAGCCTTTGTACCAATCCAAGTGTAAAGACCATTCTCGGCAACCGCCTTCTAAAGGTAATTTGCATTGGGTCATATCCCATACTTTACTGCATGACGGGCAACGACCGCCCGTATCAAAGGTATTCCAAGCATTTCCACAAGAACAAGCCCATAGGCTGTGCGGCTGTGGCTCCCATCCGCATTTTGGACATTCAATTTTAATTTCTGTATTTGCCATTTTATAATGATTGTTTTGTACAAAAGAACTGCTTTTTTTTAAATAAATCAAATAAAAAAGCCATTTTAAAGCAAAATATGCTCTAAAATGGCTTTGATACTGAGGGGGTATAAAAGTGTTGAGCTTGGAGTTTTGAGTTTTTAGCGTTTTAAAACTAAACACTCCAAACTAAACACTACACACTCATTTATGCGAATAAACGGAACAATAAATACAAGCCACCTGATAAAATTATCGTCACTGGTAGGGTCAATACCCACGCTAAAGCGATATTGGCTATTGTGCCCCGTTGAAGGTTTTTAGTGCCTTTTGAAGCGACCATAGCACCCGCTACACCTGATGACAATACGTGCGTGGTGGAAACAGGCAAGCCATAATATGAAGATAATCCTATTGTAGAAGCGGCAATTAATTCAGCCGTTGCACCTTCGGCGTAAGTCATGTGGCGTTTACCGATTTTTTCACCGATTGTGACTACAATACGTTTCCAACCAATCATTGTACCGAGTCCAAGAGCAACCGAAATCAAGGCTATACTCCACATTGGAGCATAATGGGTGTAATTATTCAGTGCACTTAATTCTTCTTTTATCTCTTTTCTCATTTTTGAGTCGGTAATAATATTCGGCTCATCAACGAGGGTTTTCATGTTTTTAGATAAAATATTAATACGTTTACGGATACTTAAACGTGATTTTATATCATTGGCATGTACAATATCTTGTTTCAAAAGCTCAATTGTTTCTTGAGCGATTTTTAATTCCTTTGGTGCATATTCATTGGTAATACCTACACCTGGTAGAGAGGTTTGAATATGAGTCAAAGTAGTTTGTACTTTTTCAACATCAAAATTGGGCGATAGTGCATATTGCATGGGCGCAAATGTCATTAAAGCAACCATTAAAAGCCCTACTCCTTTTTGACCATCATTTGAACCATGAAAAAAGCTTACTAAAGTACACGTTGTAATCAAAATAGTTCTAATCCAAACGGGTGGTTTTGCATCAGGCTCTGGTTCTTTAAAAATACCTTTTTTGTTTTCACCAATCAACGAGGAGCGTAAAATAAACATCAATACAATAGCCATTGAAAAGCCAAACAGAGGAGAAAGTAATAAAGATGAACCAATTTTCTTCGCTTCATCCCAGTTAACACCTACATTTGCTTGGTTTTCGGGCAAAGTTGAAAATACTAACCCAACACCCAAAAGTGAACCCACCAAGGCATGTGAACTCGAACAAGGGATGCCGAAATACCACGTACCCAAATTCCAGATGATTGCTCCTAAAAGTACAGCTAAAACCATCGCAGCCGAATGCCCAGGGTCTTGACTCATTATGGCTTCAACTGGTAAAAGATTGGCTATTTTCATTGCCACTTCCAATCCAAAATATGAACTGAATAAGACTCCTAAAAAATTCCACAAACCTGACCATATTACAGCGTGCGTAGGCTCTAATGACTTAGTGTAGATAACCGTAGCCACAGCATTAGCTGTATCATGAAATCCATTAACAAACTCAAAAAAGAAAACCATGACAAGACAAGCAATGAAGGCGATAGCCAAGCCAGAAGAGAGACCGTTTAATACATCGAACATAGTGAAAATTGTTTAAAATTGATCAAATTTGCCAAAAACATTTTGTTTATATATATTCAAAAAGTGTAAATTCAAAGTAAATAAGAATATTAAAGACAACAAAGTTGAAACCTATTCCAGTATCTAAGGTATTTTGTGATATTAATTTAATGTTAAGTTTACCTTTTCTTACAGCAATTTATTCATTTACAAGCTTCGATTAAGTGAAATTTGCTATGCAAAAGAAATCAATTTTAACGATAATCATTATCTTTAATTTAAATTTTCGGAACGAATATTAAACACATAAGCCTGATATTTTATAATCATTATAGAAACCATAAAAAAAGAGCCGTTATGATGAATAACGGCTCTTTTTTTTATTAAAAATGATTATCCTTTTACTTCTTCCACATCAGGATTCAGATGCACCACGTGGTCTTTTCTACTCTTACGCATCCGCATATTGAGTATTTCCACCCCCATTGAAAAGGCAATAGCAAAATAAATATAACCTTTCGATACATGCTGATGCAAACCTTCAGCCATGAGCATAACACCAATAAGTATTAAAAAAGACAACGCCAACATCTGCATAGTCGGGTGTTTATTGATGAACTCACTCACCGCGTTAGAGAACAACATCATCACGACAATGGAGACAATCACCGCTATCATCATCACTATAACGTCTTGAGTCATACCGATAGCTGTCAAAATCGAATCAAATGAAAAGACGATATTGACTAAGCATATTTGGATAATTACGCTGGTCATCGTCGCATTTTTCTTAGTTTTTATATCCTGCCCATGACCTTCCAATTTTTCATGAATCTCTTGAGTACTTTTGTAAAGGAGGAATAAACCACCACCCATCAATATCAAATCTTTTACACTAATGCCGATTGGTAAACCATGGTCTTTTATAAAATTAAGGGTAAAAACAGGCTCATCCAAAGATAAAATCCAACCAATACCCAAAAGAAGCACCAAACGGAAGACTAAAGCCAGCAATAAACCATAATTACGAGCATTTTTGCGCTCCGCTTGGGGTAATTGATTGGCAACAATAGAAACGAATATGATGTTATCCACACCCAATACAATTTCTAAAAATGTTAATGTCAGTAGGCTCAACCACATATCGGGTGAGGCAAAATTTGGAAAAGTAAAATCTGCAAGTAGCATTTAAATTGAGATTGTGATAATTTTGTGAAATAATTAATTTAAAATTGGTCTTAATTCCGCGCTGCAAATGTATTAATTAATCATTATAAAAAATGATATTGTGATATTGTGATATTGTGATACTGTGATATTGTGATACTGTGATATTGTGATATTGTGATATTGTATTGAGAACTCTGTATTGTAGAGAGTATATCTCAATACCTAAATATCCAAATATCCAAATATCCAAATATCTCAATACCCTAATATCTCAATATCCCAAATAAACCACCCCCTCAGTATTTAAGTGCGATTTATGCCTTTTTGTTAGACAAAACTAAGTAATTTTACTGCAAAATAAGCATATTGAATGCTGAAATTTTAATTTACAAAGTTTATAAAACAATGAAATACAGACGTTTAACTGCTCCTGAGCTCGAAAAATTAGAAAAAAGATTCGTTCAGTTCCTTGTTGCAAATACTATTACGGGTGATGATTGGGCTAAAATTAAAGAAAACCAACCCGAACAAGCTGAAAAACTCATCAATATTTTCAGTGAAATGATGTTCGAAACATCGCTGAAAAATGTAGAGTATCTCAAATTCAGTGAACCCAAAGAGGTCAAAATATTTCACTGTGGCGCGGATAAAATGACACTTATGGGATTGGCGGCGGATGAAAACACCCCCGTAGATTTCACAAAGCCCTTCAGCACCAAAGAATTAATGGAATATACTGAGGGGTTATCCATATTTCGGTCAGAAAAAAATTATCAAAACAACCGAGAGCAGGAATTGTTTAAAATGATGGAAACAGGCTGTCTCATAACCGATGGACAACTTTTTGGAATTTTAGAAAAACTTCTTTAATCTTTTAAAATAAAATATCATGAAAAAACTATTTACACTCATTGCAATTATTACTTTATTTAACCCCCTCAGTATTTCGGCGCAAGGAGCTAAAAAATACGTTTTGGTGGAGCATTTTACCAATACCAATTGCGGTATTTGTGGCTTTACTAATCCCGATTTTTTCAACCGAGTAGCCGTTGAGACGAATAAAAATATGCACCATATTTCTATTCACTCCAGTATTCCGTATTCATCGTGTGTTTTTTACCAAGCCAATAAAACGGAACAAGATGCCCGTGCTACTTTTTATAACCTTCCCGGCACACCACGTGCTTCACTGAATGGAGCGGCGTTGGTCAGTGCAGCCAACATTACAGCGGCTTCTATTACAGACGCGGCGGCTGGCACAAGCCCATTAGAAGTAAAAGTGACAGAAACAACGGGCTCAAGCCGTACTGCAACCGTTAAATTAAAATCTGTTGGCACTGTACCAGCGGGGTCATATAAGTTTTACGCAGCAGTAGTTGAGAAAAAAGTGAGTTATAATGCACCCAATGGTGAAGCGACACATTATAATGTATTCCGTAAATTCATCGCCAACGGCACCGATGTAACTCTGGGCGCGAATGGAACAGAATTGACTTATAATTTGAATTATACAATAGATGCTGCTTGGAAAACCGAAGTGTACGTGGTAGCATTTGTTCAAAATACAACTTCAAAAGCTGTGCTCAATTCGGGAACTCGTTTCGATGTCGTTTCAAGCATCGAAGAGCCATCAATTGATGCACAAGTGAGTGTTTCACCAAATCCAACAAACGGAGCGTTAAACGTCCAAATCAATCATAAAAATGCTCAAACTGAAATCTTAGAAATGCTCGTTACAAATATTGCGGGGCAAGTTATTGAAAACGTAACTAATTTAAAATCAAATAGTTACAATCTGGATTTAAACGCTCATCCAAAAGGAATTTACTTCTTAAAAGTGAAAAGTACTGAGGGGGTAGCTACTAAGAAAATTGTGCTAAGCAAATAGAAAATGGGTGATGAGTGATGAGTGATGAGTGATAGGCGATTTGCCAAAAATCACTAATCACTAATCACCAATCACTCATCACCAATCACTCATCACCAATCACCCATTAATAATTAACCATCTGTCTTTCTACGCTGCCATCATCGTAATAGTCCAAAACGGCATAGGCGGGAGCAAAATCTTGAAAAGCGCCTTTCCACCAATTGCCACAAACGGCACCATTGCAGAAATATGTGATACCCAAATATTTAACTTCATCTTGCAAGTGAACGTGTCCACTGATACACACTCGAATATTGGGATAATTTTTAAAGAGGTTTTTTAATTTAAAAAAATCGGTGTGCATGATGTTTCTATGGGTCAATAAATCCCCATTGGCTTCATTTTTACCGTAAAAAAGCCCCGCACAAGCCGAAAAAATGGGCACGTGAGAGACTATCGAAATATGTACATTGGCCGGCGTTGCCGCTAATTCAGCTTTTAACCAAGTCATTTGCTCGCCATCAATGTAGGCAATGTAGCCACCATTCGGATTCAATTGAACACTATCCAGTACAAAAAATTTCCACCCATTCCGCTCATACGCATAATAGCGTTTGGGCATTTTTAATTCCTCAACCACCCACGTTTTACCGTACAGTCTATCCGCTTTTAAATCTTCTTTTTTATTGAACCAACCCCAAATATCGTGATTCCCGATAACATTCGCTATGGGAAGTGTATTATTCGCTTTTACTACTTTTTTAAAAACAGCCCACTGTTCCTTGACCTCCTCTTTGGATTTATCAAGCGCGTCCATGATAGCATCGCCACCATTAATAATAAAATCAGCTTTTGGTGAAAGGTTATTGGCACTTTTCAAGGCATTCGCAAAGCCTTCTTCGGCAACGGCATCGGGTTTGAGGTGGGTATCCGTTAAGTGGGCAATACGCAAAACGCGTTTGCGTTCGACAGGCTTTGGCTCAATATCTTTCAAGTTGAAAGCAGCTGAACCCATAAATGTGTTGGCTAAAAAGGAACGACGTTTCATGCAAGAGTCTGTTGAATATATACTTAAAATAATTCATATAGCTAAAACTGTTCCTAAAAAACGCTCAAACAATAATTTTATGTATAAAATTTGTTAAACTGGAAAAAATATTAAAATTTTTAGAACTAACCGTGAAGATTTGAAGCTATTGTTTATTGCCCAACTACGTGTATGGAACCACAAATTTTACGAATTTACGAATTTAACCAATCTATGTGTTGACAATTTTAGCGAATTTTACTAATAAATTGCCCTAAAGGGCAATTTTGGTGATATTTGACTTGATTTTTGGTCAACACGTAGATTGGTAAAATTCGTAAATTCGTAAAATTCGTGGTTCCATGCACGTAATTGGACTTTGTTTTAAAAAACTATTTAAAACGTAAAACGCACTTGCACTTTCATATCCGTCCGTTTATTGCCCAATATTTCATCTAAGCCGCTGCTGAACGAGTTTTGGTTGGTTAGGCGCGTTTGGGCAATGCGAAATTCCGTTGTGCAATTTTTTAATGGCGAATAAGATAAATTAAGATAAAAACGTGAACCACGATGATAATAAGGTAGAACGGTGAAATTGTACATCAAATCATTTTCGTAGGCATAAATGGCGGAAGCGTAATTATCAGTGTCAAAAAACGCTAAACGGCTTGAAATACTTAAAGATTTTGGTAAAAGAAATGTATATGCCACATCTTGCCAAATCACAAAACCGCTGCTTTTTTTATCGTCATTAAAAAATGAAAACTCGACCCGATTGCGTAAAATAAAGTCGGTGGAGATTTTGTATTGAAAATGCAGGCGCAATTGGGTTTTGGTTTTATCAACGATAGTATTCACTTTAGCGGAATCGGCACGAGAAGAATTCTCTTGTTTAAGCTTTGTACGGAATTGCAGATACCCCTCAGTATTTTTAAGTTTAAAACTCGATTTTAGGAATAATTCATAGCCTTGCGAAGGGGCATCGGTTCTGAATCGAAGCCATTGGTATTTCCAAAAGTCCATGTAAGCACCCAAAGTCCATTTTTTATTAAAAGTGTAATTCATACCCAAATAAAAGCCATTTTCATCGTTCACCCGCGAGGATTCCGCAAAGGGTTGCGCGTTCAGAGCCTGATATTTTAATGAAAAAAAACGGTGCAAAGCGGCGATTGAAAACTTTTTATCCAAGCCTAACAAAATACCATTCGTGAAAGCTAAACCGAGATTATCGCTCATGGCAAACTCTCCAAAACTATGGACGTTTTTATAATTTAATTTATAGTCCGTTGAAACGTTTAAAAGAGATTTTCCTCTAAAATAATGCAGATTATAGGGTTCGGGCTTGGGGTCAATCTTTTTATCAAACTGATTAAAAACGGCATTTAGCGTAATTGAACCCCTTTTTATATGTTTTAAAA
>JANPHO010000779.1:0-15495 GCA_031424515.1 Saprospiraceae bacterium | reverse complement strand
ATCCACATATACCCATGCATCAGTAATTTTTTGAGAGGACGACCCCTCAGTATTTTTAGCCGAAAAAGAAAATGAGGGGATGTGTAAATAAGCAGGAACGGGGTTTTCTTTACCACAGCCATTGAGTATCACCAATAACGAGGCAATGAATAGAAGGGCCATCAGTGAATGACCTCTTTTATAGAATTGTAAGTATTTTTTATCTAAAATTAAAATCATCAGAATGGTTAAAATTATGAAATTGTAGAGTCACCAATCTCTTTGATAATACGGTGCGCTACTTTCAACGCTCTATAACCGTCTTCAATTGTAACTTTAATAGGTTTATTTTCTCGAATACTTTCAGCAAATGTTTCCAATTCCATCTGTATGGCATTCACATTCATGGGTTCGGGCATTTGAATTTCAATCATTTTAGTTCCTCGAGCCGTTTCGAGCTCCATCATGTTACCCCCCTCAGTATTAGACACGTCTTTTTTATCAAACAAGCGGATAATTTGAGTATTTTTATCTAAAAAATCCAAACTTATATAAGCATCTGGTTGAAAAAATCGCACTTTTCGCATTTGTTTGAGGCTCATTCGGCTGGCTGTTAAGTTGGCAACACAACCATTTTCAAACTCGATGCGGGCATTGGCTATATCAGGTGTGGCGCTTACCACGGCTACTCCCGAGGCATGTATTTCTTTGACTTCCGATTTCACCAAATGTAAAATGAGGTCAATATCGTGTATCATCAAATCTAAAATAACGGAGACATCAGTACCTCTTGGGTTAAAAGTTGCCAAACGATGCGCTTCCACAAACATTGGCGCCATCGGCATATCCCCCAAAGATAAAAAGGCTGGATTGAACCGTTCTACGTGTCCCACTTGAACTTTTACGCCTTGTTCACGCGTGATTTTTATCAGTTCTTCGGCTTCTTCTACGGTATGAGTCAGGGGCTTTTCAATAAAAATATGCTTTCCTTTTTGAGCAGCTAATTGCGCTAAATGAAAATGTGAAACGGTTGGCGTCACAATATCAATAATCTCCACGGCATCCATCAAGTCTTCGAGTGTCTCAAAGGCCTTAGTATTGAAAGTTTCGGCTACTTTTTGGACATTTTCTTTGTCAGGGTCATAAAAGCCCACTAATTCGAGATGTTCACTTGATTGGATACATTTCAAATGAATTTTACCTAAATGCCCTGCTCCGAGTACGCCTATTTTTATCACTGGATTGTCTTGATTTTTAAAAATTCACATTCTGGAGTAAAGGTAATAATTGCCTTTAAAAAATGGGGAAAGCAGGGTTGAATTTAGTTTATATATACAAAAGCATTTTTATACTGAGGGGGTAAGGGTTCTAAAAGGCGAGTTGTATGAAAGTTACATTTATGTTAAACTCAGAACCCGAAACTCAAAATATCATGCAACTATTTTACTTTTGTGTATGTCTTTACTTTTGAAACTAAAATTTTTAAACAATAAAATAATTGCTATGAAAAAGATTTTCTTTTATGCTTTCCTCCTTTTAGCGACATCTAATGCACTTTTTGCTCAAAAAAATAAAGAGAAGGACGATGATAACTCGAACTGGAATCAATCTGGATGGGGTAATGGCCAACGCATTACTGGTCAAGGACCAAAGGTAAAAGAAGTCCGCAATATTACTGGTTTCACGGGTGTGGAGTCCGGCATTGCTGCGGATGTTATTTTGAAACAAGGCTCATCTTTTAAGGTGACTGTCGAAGGGCAAAAGAATATCTTGGATGTATTGAAAACTGAATTAAAAGGCACCGTACTCAAGATAAACTTTGAAAAAGGTGTCAATATTCGGTATAAAGAAAACCTCAAGATATATGTAGAAGCTCCTAATTTTGAGAGTTTGGGCATGTCAGGCAGTGGTGATGTACGCGCTGAGGGTACTTTAAAAGGCAGCAAGTTGCGCATTGGTATCAGTGGAAGCGGTAATTTTAGTTTAAATTTAGATTATACAGAATTAGATTTAGGCATTAGCGGCAGTGGTGATGTTATGCTTGACGGCAAGTCCGATAAAGTAACCATGGGCGTAAGCGGCAGCGGCGATATCAAAGCTGGGAATTTGAAAGCGCAATCTGTAAAATGTAATGTGAGTGGCTCTGGGAATATCAATTGCAATGCTCAAAAAAGCTTAGAGGCTTATGTATCGGGCAGCGGTGACATTAAATATTCAGGCAATCCATCAAGTGTCAAAACTAAAGTGACGGGTAGCGGCGATATTGATGCGCAATAAAAATTCGTAACTTCATAATAAATATTCGTCCAATACTGAGGGGGTGCTGAAAAGTACCCCCTCAGTATTTTTAAATTAGATAGGGTTGTAGAGATTGACAATCAATGTTTAATACAGTATGTTAATTAAACATTTGTTAATGTCTTGAAAATTTAAATTATTGGACTGATTCTTTCCGTTTTTGAGTAACGTTTTATATCTTGAGGTCTAATAAATTTATTTTAATAATAAGTGTTAAAATAAAATGAGAAGCGACTATTTATACTAAGTAGGCGTAAAAAAATAAACGCTGCTATCGTCGGGCTGAAAATTGTACAAAATGCGGAGCAAAGCGGAGTATTTTGTATAATTTTCAGAGCCGACTTAAAAAAGATAGCAGCGATTATTTTAGCCCAACTACTTATAAGCCAAAAATTTTATATTTTTGTGCTCGGTTTATCTTAAGGCAGTTAAATATCAATTATAAGTTTCATAAATTTTAGATACTGAATGAGTCAATATTTAAAATTTGTATGACCCAATTTAACCACTCGCGGGTAATTAGTAACCGTATAGTAAATGAAAGTTATTTAATACAAGGTTTTCGTGCCTTAGGCATAGAACTTGACGATATACAATGATAAAGGCAACCAATTTTTTGAGTCTAAAGAAATCTACTTATTCTAAAATGATTAGGACAGCAATTTTTTTATTTGCAGGTTTTGTGGGAGCGGGTATTTTTTTTGTACCCAAAAACTTCGAAACAAATAATGCTACACCCACCACATCCACAGCTTTCAATACAGAAGCTCCAGCAGTGGAACAAGCCCGAAATTTACTCCGTAAAGTGGGTTTGACGGGTAAATGCAGTACAGAACTACCTACTTTGGATACAGCTTTTGCTGCACGAGTCGGTCAAACTTGTCAAATCACTCGTGACCAAGTAAGGGTTTATTTGGATAAAGTACATGTGAATGACTGGGAAGTAGGCGGTAATTTGGATATGCCTGTAAGCTCTACAGCAAGTGGTGTCTTTGCTAAATATATGGTGATTCATGATACAAGTTTTCCAAGATATGGTACTGAATTTCCGAATAATATCAACGATGAGTCGTGGGAATGGAATAAATTGAACCGTTGGGTAGCCAATGTAACACATGTATTTGTGAATCGTGCGGGTGATTCTAAAACTGTAACACCTTTTCATGAGGGTATGACTGCCACAAAGCTTGAGCGTTTTGTGATGGGTCAAGGTGCTTCAAAAGGGCTTTATTTGCATATTGAATTGATTCAGCCCCGTAAATCTCGTAAAGGTTTCGGTAATCATAATGATGTGGATTCGCCAACTCCTGGATTTACAGATGCTCAGTATTTGAGATTGGCACAACTCTACACGATTGCAAGTGTACGCAAAGGAGAGTGGCTTATCCCTGCTTTCCATGCATGTGTGGATCAAGGCATCAAATATGCCCATGACGACCCGCAAGGCTTTGATTTGGATAAATTCTTTTCAACTTTAAGAACAGTTTGGGCTGAAATTGAAACACCCGTTGTAGTTACAAATTCTACAATTGGAAGTGGCAGCGGAAGTGGGCAATAATATTGAATATCTTTTTCAACATAAAAAAAGCTTCAAGTGTAAAATCTTGAAGCTTTTTTATTGGGTTTGAGTAATTAATTAGTCAGATAGTCGCTTACGGCTCCGTTTAGCCACTGATTACACTGAAACCGACTGATTTTACACTGATTTATACTTAATCTATTAAAAATCAGTGTAAATCAGTTAATATCTGTAAAATCAGTGGCTAAACGGAACGTAAGCGACTAAATAGCTAAGCAATTACTGGTTTGAAATCTAATTATTCACCACCACACTTTCAATACTATCTCCAATTTCTAATTTATGGACGATATCCATACCTTCTACCACTTTTGCAAAAATGGAATAATTAGGGTCGAGATGTGGTGTAGGTGAATGCGTAATAAACCATTGACTACACTCCGTATGATTACCCGCCGAAGCCATGCCGACATACCCCTCAGTATCGTAATGCATGGGCGTTAATTCTGATGAGATAGTATAATCCAATGAGCCATAACCATCCCCACGAGGGCAACCCGTTTGAGCGACGAAATTAGGCACTACTCGATGAAATATTTTACCGTTAAAGAAACCACTTCTCGCTAAACTCACGAAATTTGCTACTGAAATAGGTGCATTGCGGATTAATAATTTCATTCTGATATCCCCTTTGGTGGTTTTTACTGTAACCGACGATAATTCATTTAAGCCCGTAATGATACTCCAATCAATTACCCGTTGATTAGTGGATTTCTTTTTAGCGATAGCAGAAGTATCTTGGATATAATTGATGGTTTGGCGAATGCTTTCGAATGTTTCCAATTCTTGTGGAATTTTTAAGCCCTGCATAACTCTATACAATGCCGAAACACTGTCTTTCATCAATTTTATATTCAACTGCGCATCGGGGTCGCGAATACTCTCGGCTGCCACAGCTGCAATGCCTGCATCACCAGTGTAAACCAAGCGGAATAAAATACTTTTAATCTCTCTTTTGACTAAAGTAGTGCTATTTTTAAACATTCTGGAAAAATCGGGCGAGCCATTGATTTTTGCCAGTGCCTCGGTTGCAGATGTGCGAACGACAAGTGGGTTGTTTTTATTCAAGGCTTCCTCGCGTAAAAAAGCGTAATTCCAACCATATTCTGATAGGCCCCTCAGTAATCGAGACTTTTCATAAGCATTTTGACTGTTTTTATAATGATTTTGCATGGCAAGGTTCATCGAGTCTCTTGTGCGTGGGGACAGTTGAAGCCATTTTAAGGCTGCTCCCATCATTATTTGGCGGGTTGAGATAGGTAAATCGGTGTCACTCGTTGCCATTTTATAGGTATCAACATCTATATAATTGCCATGTTTTGTTAAATATTGTGCTGCTGTATTGGCAACATTTACATTACGGTCTTTTAAAGCAGTCAGAATCAATGGCTTGACAAGTTTATAATCAAAATCGTTCAAAGAATTAAGCAGATTTACTTTTACTCTATAATCCGTTTCCAATCTGAAAAGTGATTCAATAGTCGGCATCACAAAAAATGGGTTATATGCCTTGCCCAAAGCCCTTGCGAGTGCCATCCTAACGTCATTATCTTTTTCAATTAAAGCGACCCGACCAATTGGATTTGTAACAGTTGAATCAAATTTTGTTTTGAGTCGAGCAAGGTAATTCGCCGCAACCATTCTGACATTAGTAGGATAATTACCATTTTCAATAAAAGAAACCATTTTTTGAATACTTGCAGTATTAAAAGTATCTCTAATGCCGTAGCGATAAATGCCGTAAGCTTGCCCTGATAGGAGTGCTGAATCACTTATTTTAAAAGTAGTAATATTGCACAGGTCATTTAATCGCTTTGCAGTGCCACATTTTCCAACGGCTTCCATGATAGTAGCATTGAAATTAGCATAAGCACCCACGGTATCTTGACTTTCAAAAGCACCTAAAAGTATATCTTCTGCCCTTGATTCGCCAATTTGACCTAAAGCATAAGCGGCGGCTACTCGGACATCCGTAAATTCATCTTTTAATAATCGAGCGATGGAATCCAGTCCTTTTTTATCTTTTAAAGAAGCAAAAGCCATTGTCGCCACATAACGGTGCGTTGGGTTTTCATGTCTTAAAAACAATAAAAGACTATCCACTGCTTGCTTTTCCTGCAAATTGTAGATTGTTTGGATTTGCTTATCGCTGAAATCAATGGCTATGCCCTCGTATTTCTCTTTACCATATTCAGGTGGTACACAGCTTTTTAATATAAAAAACAGTGAAATAAACAGTAAAATACTGACCTGTCCCCCCGAGTACTCGGGGCCGGGGAGGGGGTGTTTGTTTAATAATTTCATCGCTAAACTATTGATATTCAAATGTTTATGTATTTTTGATTGCCTGTAGTTGGGCGGTTTTAATGTTCTTCTTATATTTGCTTTCTATTCGTTTATCCAAACGCATTTTTCTTCAATCGGCGTTCTTTTGGTTGCGGGCAATGTAGCCTCAGTGTGCCCCATATATAAAAAACCTAAGCAAGTCTCATTTTCAGCCAATTCAAAAAAATCACCTATTCGAGCAATGGAGCCCGGCGAACTCCAATAACAACCAATCTGATAAGCTGTACAGGTAAGCCACATATTTTGGACAGCAGCTGAAACGGCAGCAATCTCTTCCCAATCAGGCAATAAGGCAGGGTGGCGTTGCATACATATCGCTATAACGCAATTGGAACGCAAGGGATTTTCAGCTATTTTTTTAAGTTTCATTTCATTCTGTTGCTCAGTAGGCGTATTTTTTATGTAGTCTTCTACTAAAAAAGCCGCCAACCGTTGTAACGCAGTACCCCTCAGTATTTTGAACCGCCACGGCTCAGTAAGCTTATGTGTTGGTGCAAAATTGGCATTTTCAAGTATTTGATTGATAATCTCTTCTGAAATTTCCTGCTCCCTATAACTTGGTGGAAATATAGAGCGGCGGCTTTTTATAAGTTCATTAAGCTCTGTTGTACTCATATCAATGGTATTGTACTATGTATTTTTTTTAAATATTTCAAAGGACAATTTTATGAAAATAAAATGAATTTTTTTAAATAAAAAAACTTATAAAACTTTCAGAAAATTTTGAAAATTCAGAAAGGTTGATTATATTTGTATTGTAATTTAAAAGCACTCAATAAAGTAGGACACAAAAACAAATCAGTTGTAAGCGTTTTAATTGCGTTTTATTTTATGAACCAATTTAATATCAAATATCATGAGAATTGCTCTTAGAATATATTTGGAACATATTGTTCAAAACTTCTTCCTTAACTGTATTGTTACTGCTGACAAAATTAGACGTTATTTTCGCCGCCAGCCGCCCCGTTCTTTTTGGGATTTATAACTTCTTTTACTGCTTTTTACCAGGCCCATAAACCACTCTGCCCGATTTTGCGCCCGTGTGTTCGCCCTCTTTCAAGACTTGCACACCATTAACGAATACATGTTTCATACCTGTTGCCAATTGATGAGGTTTTTCAAAGGTCGCATTGTCCTTTATACTGAGGGGGTCGAATACTGCCACATCAGCATAATAACCCACTTTTATCAAACCCCTTTTTTTAATTTTTAATCTCGCAGCAGGCAATGATGTCAACTTACGCACCGCATCTTGTAGCGAAATAACCTTTTCATCGCGCACATATTTCCCCAGAAGCCGAGCAAAATTCCCATAAGCCCGTGGATGCGTCGAGGATTTCAAGAAAATGCCTTCGGGTGCAATCGAGCCTGCGTCAGAGCCAAATGCCATGTAAGGCAACTGGATTTGCTGTTTGACATTCTCTTCTGACATTAAAAAATAGACCACCTCCACTCGGCTACCATCTTTCACAACAAGGTCAATAGCTGTTTCTTGAGGCGTTTTACCGTATATTTTAGCGGCTTCTTCCAGCGTTTTACCGACTAAATAATGTAAACTATCGCTTTTAAAACCGACCAAAAGAGCTCCTTTGGGTGTAGCACCAAGGAGCAGATTCTCCCAATCGTTGCTGGGCGTGACCATATCTTTTAAAACTTGTTTTTTGATGACGGGGTCTTGCAATCTACGCGCCCATTCCTTATATCCGCCTTCTTGTACTGAGGGGGGCATGGCGGCATCCAATCCTGTCGCACCCGCTATGTAAGTGTACATATTCGTTGAAATCTCCAAACCACTGGCACGGGCTTTATCAATTTTGATAATCACATCGTCAATTTTATCCCAATTTTGCTGACCAGCTGCTTTTAAATGATAAATTTCAGCTCTGATTTTAGCATTTTTAGCAATGGTCATGAGTTCATCCAAGGCTTCTATGAGGCGATTGCCTTCGCTGCGCATGTGGCTGATGTACATGCCATCGTACTCAGCGGCTATTTTACAGAGTTCAGTCAATTCATCCGTTTTGGCATAAGTGCCAGGGGCATAAATAAGGGCTGAACCGATACCCATTGCCCCTTCCTCCATCGCTTGCCGAACAAGGGCTTTCATTTTTTGAAGTTGCTCAGCGTTGGGTGCTATATTTTTACTGCCTAAAACGTTCTGCCTGACGGTCGCTGCTCCCACAAATGATGCCACATTACACGAAACACCGCGTTTCGTGAGCCATTCGAGGTAGCCATTCAAGGTATTCCATTCAATTTTATATTTCAAAGCACCCATATTGGCTTCTTCATCTAAGCGCATAGAATCGTTGAGCGGACCCATTGAATTGCCTTCGCCCATCACTTCGAGAGTAACGCCTTGCTTAATATCGCCCAACGAACGCCCGTCCGCTATCAAAGACTCGGTTGCCCACGAAAGCATATTGATAAACCCGGGCGTAACAGCCAAGCCTTTAGCATCTATTTCAGTACTACCCCTCAGTAATCCGGGCTTTGAAATCATGGCGATGGTGTCCGCTTGAATCAGAATATCGGCTATGTAAGGCTCGGTGCCCGTACCATCATAAATAGTCCCGTTTTTAATGAGTATTCTATCAGTTTTAGGCGTCTCGCTTTTGCAAGAGCCCAATAAAAGGCAGGCAAATAGAATAAAATGCGTAGTTTTCATATCGTTTAGAGTTGATTAATCATTCCTCCTAAAGGTAGTGATATGGTGTATTATTTCAAAATATGAGTTTGTTTTTTAATAAAAAGTAGTCAAATAAACCTGCTAAAAACACCCCTACACAATACCCCACCAAATCACTCCATAAAAAACCAAAACCAAGAATCAAACCACCCAAAGTCGTTCTACGAATAGTATTCAGCCATTCCGCTTGGTAGAGTTGACTGATTTCAATTAAAAAACAAAAGGCGAGGGCAATCCAAGCAGTTGTTTTAAATCTCTGTTTTGGATTTAAAAATCGAAAACCGAAATAAATCATCATAGCCCAAAGCGCATCGCCTACGTGTGTGTACATAAAACTGTCAGGTGCTGAGAAGCGGCGCGACGCTAATCCGATTGCCATTATTAAAATGGCGCATAAAATGTATTTTAATCTGATTTTAATCATTATTTTAGGGGAGTAGCTGACAAAGGCAGGTTAGCTTCGCTCGGGCGTGACGGTATTTTCAAGTTAATTACATTGTTAAAGTGCAATTATTTTTCATTCAGTTTATTCAAAGTGTAGTTACAATTCTGAAATTATAAGTTTTACATCATTAAATTCAATCTCTGAAACATCAATCATTTGTTGATTTTCAAAATAAATGGTTTTCAAAAACACTTTTATATCATCATCCGGTGTTAATATCGAAAGAACAAAATCTACCTCTTCGCTTTCTCTACTTTTGTAAAAATTGACTTTAACTTTAACTTTACCATTCGGTATTTGAGTAAAAACAATGTTTTCTTGAGGATTATTAGTAAATGGTTCATTTGCATTAGCATCAATATCTAATTTTCCATAACCTACTTCTTTGTTATTATAATCAATTTCCCCTTTTTCTGTTTCAACATGAAGATCTAAATCGTCAGTTGTATTCCATGCGAGATTAATTCTTAATACACCTGATTCGCCTTGAAACTTTTCATTTTTGACGTACTCTAATAAACTGAGTTGTTGTTCTATATCTGATTTTTGTTCAGACGTTGCTTTTGCTAATTTTTCCTTTTGTCGGTTTATTACTTTGTCAATTTCATCGTTTCTTTTGTGTTCTTGGGTGTATAATTGTAAGAAAAGATGCTTTAATGTTCTCGAATTGCTATTGATAGTGTTTTCTGATATATAAGATTCTTCATTTACAGTCATTGCAGGTTTTGCAATCATACCATAGCCTTTAAAATCAGAAGATATCAAATTGTTTAAATTTGATAAAACAGCATTTTTATCACCATTCAAAACGTAAGCAATAAGAACACAATTGCTAGGATAATGCCCTGTTAATAAATGACTTATACCCGTTTCTATATAGCGTTTATTATATTATGCGAATTACGGGTTAAAACTTGAAAAGCGGAATAAAACCAGCCCTTAACTTTGATGATTGAATCACAATCAAAAGTTAGAAAAATGGACTGGCAACTATTTTTAATTGACTTGTACAGTGAAGTACAAGATGCTTATTATAAAGAATTGGTATATCACTGCCAAAAATTCAGTAATAACACTGATAAATTGGCAGTAGCCTTTACAGATGTCGAATTGATAAGTGTGTATTTATTTGGACTTATCAAGGAGCGCCATAAAATTAAGCAAATTCACGGATATATTGACGAACATTGGCTATCATGGTTTCCGAATTTACCCTCGTATAAGAATTTTGTTGTACGATTAAATAACCTTCATGCGGTATTTCCTGTATTACTCACCCGATTGAGTAACCGTTTTACCTTACCTGAATGGGTATTAAAAAGCCTGAAAGGTGGTAAATTAGAAGCCATCACCGACACAATGCCTATTATTATGGCTCAAGGTAGTCGTTCCTATACAGCAAAAGTAGCTCTTGATATAGCTAACAGAGGCTATTGTTCTACTAAAAAGCTCAAATATCATGGTGTTAAACTCAGTTCTTTGAATCTTTTGATTCCAATGCAACTGCCTAAACCCAGAAATTTGATTCTAACACCCGCTTCTGATAGCGATATAACAATATTCAAAGAACTGATTGTACCAACATTATACGATATGAAGGTCTTTGCTGATAAAATTTATAATGATGATACCCTTGAAAAGTATTTAAAAGAGTATCAAAATGTTCATTTACTACCTATTCAAAAAAGATATAGAGGGCAAATCATCTTACATGCTGACGATGAACTATTTAATACACTTAAAAGTCAGTGCCGACAGCCTATTGAATCTTTTTTTAATTGGATTAATGAAAAAACAGGTATTCAATCCGCTTCAAGAGTCCGTTCTACGAAAGGGCTTTATGCCCATGTCTGGGGACGGTTAGTCGCTGTCTTTTTTATCTTTTTACTTTTTAACCCGTAATTCGCATATATTTATGTGCGTTAACACTTTTACCATCTTTTTTCTTCCAATTTTTTGCGGATATATTTTTGGCTTCTGCAAAATAATCAACTTCCTCCCTCTGTTCCCATTTACTAAACTTAAAATCTATTCTTGGAGCTTTTTCAACGTCATCTTCGCCAAAAGCATGTTCGTCAGTGTAGATGATAAATTGTGGTATAATTGAAATTTTATAGTTTTTTCGCATTTCTAATTTCATCATATGGGCAATATAATGAACAGTTATCTTGTCTTCTTTCCAATCCACATCATACCCTCTTGCTGAAAGCATAGCCCCATACCCTTGATGCAAAAGTTCAAGGCAATACCCTTCCATTGACGTATGGAAGCCTTTAAGTATATTGTCATTGAGGTTTATCATCAAGGTTTTTACTCAAGATTTCAGCTATAATTTCGTCTGCATCATTTAATGCTAATGAGCGTGACCAAAAACGCTTTTCGTTGGGTTTAATCATGTAAATTGTATCGCCAGTATAGTATTTTACATACTTGCGATAATAAATACTTTCCGCATATTCTTGATAGGTATAAGCTTCTATTTCTTTGATGATTTTGGCAATATTGTAGTTCCCACTTTCTTCAACATAACCTGCTTCGTGTTCTTTATTAAAACGAATAGCAATAATATTTAAAGGTATTCGGGACGATATTGGAAAAATCGTTGTCCAAGCCGTTAGTGAACTACCAAATTTCAAAAAACCATTAAGAGTATTGCTCAAAAAGGTGCAATAAGCCCGCATTTCATCCTGTTGAGTAGGATGAAATGCAATGCTTTCTTCTTTATTTTGGAAACCATCTAACGTCAAATTGATTAAATCTTCGATTGAAATAATCTCATTATCAGTTAGATTTAAGGCTTTATAAAATAAAAAATCTATTTTCTTCTCAATTGCATCAATATTGTAAATAGGTAAATTTTGCTTTTTTATTGCAATAATTTTATCGATACATTCAATTATTTCTTGCTTTACACCTTCAGCAAGGGTAAAACATAAATTTGGTAAATCCAAAATTTCATTAGGTTTTACACGCTCTCTTTCTATGCCCCATGAAGATTGGGACAAAAACATTAAATATGTTGCTAATTGAGAATTCAAATATGCTGATAGAATTTTAAGTATGTCTTCTCCATTTTCTATATGAATACCATAAATAGTCTTTGTAAAAGAGCAATCATAATCTAAATATGAAGAACAGAATTTTTTTGTCTTTTTTTCTTGACCTTCTTTTATGAGTAAATGTGGTTGTTTGTATGAATTATATTTACCAGTTGCTCTAAATTTTTCAATATCTATCCTTTCTGATAAAGAAATATTGGTATAAAATCGCTCAACCTTTGCCGCATCTATAAATGGTATTTTTTTTATTTCAATATTTGTGTGCCTCAAAGGATATGAAGTTTCAAATCCTACACCAGCATTTTTTTTCCATTCTTTGGTTAATTCTAATTCTTCCATCAGGTTGTTTTCACTCTTCAAATTTTGAATAAGCGAAAAATCCCTTTCCGTGCCCCACATAGCCGTCTTCCAAATATTTGTATTTGATTTTTTACATTCTTCTCTTGGTAAGTATTTAATATCCGTTGCATCAATCGCAATACCATTCATAAAACGGTTTTTTACAACCGTCTTAGGAGCACAATACACTAACCGATTAGAGGGTTTTTCTGGAATACTATTGCTGTAAAATAAAATTCCTGCGGGTCCACTTGCCGCACCAAATAAGCTACCACCCTCATCTTTAGGGACTTTCCTTAATATCGAAAAATTATAAATTTCCTCTACATAGGTTTTATCAAATAAAAAATTTCTGAAATTTTGATACTGTTTCCCTGTATTAAAAAACACTTTTATACCAAAAACTAAAGCTATTTTTCCTCTTGGACAAAGTATGGTAGCTTTATGCAAAAAAGCCAAAACAGCTTCTTGCGCAAACTTATGTTTTGTTAAATATTGACTTACATCATTATTTAATCCACCTTGTTTAAAAGGCGGATTTCCAACAACCAAATCATACTCAATATTTTCAAATGCTCCAGAAGATATAGTGCTCATTCTGAAAAGGTTATGCCCTTGTTTTTTAGCATCATTATTATCAGGGTCATGTATAAGATATGGAAATTTACCATTCTGCCACAGGCTTTTAGGGTCAAGCCTGTTTAAAATAGCAAGGTACAAGCTGAAAGCAGCAACTTTAATGGCTTCTTTTTCTTGTTCAACGCCATAAATATTGTCTTTGGTAATTTTACATATTGTATCGAAATCCAATTTTTTAGTTGGATTTGACATTTCCCAACGGTCTAATAAACGATTGAGGCTTTCAACCAAAAAAATACCCGAACCACATGTTGGGTCTAAAATTTTTATATCATATTTTGTGTCTCCTACTGAGGGGTATGGTAAAACCTTATTCAAGATAAATTCTGCCAAAGGACGAGGTGTGTAAAAAGCACCTGTCTTAGATTGATTTTCTGCACCTTCTTCTATTGAAAGAAAATCTTCGTAAATACCACTAATTAATTCAATGGGAATGATAGAAAAATCAAAAACACGCCAATCAAAAAGCGTCAATTGATTTTTATCTTCTTTAATTTTAGACCAAAAACACTCTTTAATAAGCCTCAAATGCTCAACGGTAACTCTATTTTTTCGTTTTCCGTAACAGGGCATAAATTTCCGTTAAAGGCAATTTCCAATTTTTCAAAAATACCATACGTCGCTTCTATATCATCTAATATATCAAAAAATGATTGGGCATTGGGTTTATATTTTTGATAAAAAACGGGGTCAGTTGCTTTTCTATCTTCTAAGTAAAGTAAAAAAAGAGAACGTAACAGAATATCGTGAATAATTCCAACCTCTAAACCTTCCTTTATTAATTTATTGCGGGTGTCTTTTAGGTTGTTAATAAGGGTTTGCTCAACTCTTGTTTTAAACTTAATTTTATTGGCATATTCATTTTTTTTCCAAAAATCTCCTGTTTCAATTGAAATTGCACTAAAGACATTTTTTAATTCTATCAAGGCTTTTTCATCATTCTTGAAAGCCTTAAAAAGTTCTAAACTTGTTATATTTTGGTGCGTATCGTTAGGATTAATGGGTTTTTCAAATCCATTGTAAATACGAATTTCGGTTGGACTTTCAACATATAAAAAAGGGACTTTGCCTTGGTTCCAGATACTTTTCTGAACTTTAGCAAGGTCTTTTAATACATCGGGTTGAAAATTAGGAACGGATTTGAAATATACTGAGGGGTCTTCACCTGCAAAATGAATTTTATCTATACCATATAACAGGTCTGTTGCCTGACGGACATAATGCCGTTTGACAGGAGATTGCAGGTCGTTGCTTTCTAAATCACATACGCCTAAGCTAAAATCTAAATCATCTATGACTGAAAAGTCGGCAGCCATAAGGACTAATTTTTTTTAGTTTCAGAAATAAGTTGGCTTATTTTAATGTCAATTTCACTAATTTTTTGCAAAATATAGTTATCTTCTTTTTTTATGTAGTCGTCATAGCCTATAAAACTCACCATTTCCCATGCTTCTAAAACATCTTCTAATTCAACCGTAAAAGGTGGATAGTCAATTGTATTATCAGACATTAAAATCAGTTTGTTATTTTTTTTGACTTCTGAAATTACTCTTTTGAAAACGATACCATCTTGTTTTAAGGCTAAAATGTAACGCTTACCTTGTTTAAAATCTCTATAATGTTCAACATATTTTCCAATAACTACAAATTCCTCATCAATAGGAGGCATCGAGTTTCCTTTTATTTCAAATGCCCTATAAGTACCTTCTGACAGTTTAGGTATTCTAAAGTGGGGTAAATTTTGAATGAATTCGGCATTTGAATAGTTTTGAGCGTAACCTGCAACGGCTTGATAAGGAATAAATTCTATATTCTCTTTTTGATGCTCATCAACCGTTATAGTCACTATACGAATATCTTCATCTCTTAATTTTGCTATATTTCTTTTCTGAAATAAAGGAGCGTTTAAATCAATATTCAATAAATCATCCACGAATATTTCAAAAAAAATACTAATTTTTTTCAGCAAAGATGCGGTTGGTTCCGATTTCCCATTTTCATAATCAGCCCATGTTTGACGGCTTAACTCAAACTCACGCGCCATATCTTCTTGCGATTTATGTTTTTTAGCTCGCAAATATTTGAGATTCCTATCAAGCATTTTGCCGAAATTTCTTACAAA
>JANPHO010000778.1:0-23760 GCA_031424515.1 Saprospiraceae bacterium | reverse complement strand
GCAGCTACCGTCGAAAGCCCCGGAGCGAAGAACAAGCCTAAAACAGGAACCGTCAATAATGTCAAAAATGTTGCACCATTGCCAATTGCTAACCACCGATATCGCTGTGAAAAAGTTTTACTATCCTTGACATTATAATATTTTTCAAGGGAATAATCCAAATTACCAAAACCAGCATAAAATGCTTGTACTAAAAACAAAAGAATGGGCGCAATGAAACCAAAAACAGGGACAAAACCCAAAAGAATTAACCAAAACGTGAACCATAGCTCTTTACTCACATTTCTCAAACTGAGATAGATACCCCTCAGTATTAAACGAAAATTAGTAGCTGAAAAAAACGGAGGGTCATAAACAGGTTGCCCAGTTACATATTCTTGAACCCTTGCCGCTAAAGGTGACATAAAGGGTGCCACCAAGCCCATCAAAAGTACTCGATAGACAAAGAGACCTGATACTGCCAATAAAATCCAGCTCACTCCGTAGGATATGGCTTGAAATAAGTCAAAACCCCACCAATTATTGGGATAAGCCAATATCAAATTGAGCGATAAATCTTCGGCTAAAAGGTAGGCTGCATAAGCAATAGAGCCGCCTAATATCAAGCTTATGATTCCGGGAATCATAATATATGACCAAAGTCGCCCCAAAGCAATTACTTTAAAGGCTTTACCATAACTCATTATTCCGTCGAAAAAATCTCTTAGCATATCTATATTCTATTTGATGTTAAAACTTTAAACTTAACTTTGCGTAAATTTATGATACTTCTAATGCATTTTAAACGCCACATATTGTATAACAACAGAAAGGCTCTATTCATTCATCCAATGCCGTATGTTTTAGACAAATATATAATTTTGAACTACTAAATATGCTTTTCAGCACTTAAAAAGTAAACAGCAACAAAAAAGTTAATATGAAATTAGACATCCTCGCCATAGGCGTTCACCCCGACGATGTGGAACTATCTTGCAGCGGCACTCTTTTGAGCCAAATCCAAAAAGGATACAAAATAGGTTTACTTGACCTCACTTTGGGTGAATTAGGCACTCGTGGCTCAGCGGAATTGCGCACACAAGAGGCAATGGAATCAGCCCGAATCATGGGTGCACTCGTACGGGAGCAACTTGACCTCAAAGATGGCTTATTTACGCACAATGAAGTCGAATTACTTAAAATAATTAGAGTAATCCGTAAATACTGCCCAACCATCATATTCGCCAATGCTCTCGAAGATAGACATCCTGACCACGGCAGAGCGGCTAAATTGACAGCCGATGCCTGTTTTTTATCGGGCTTAATCAAAATACAAACGACTGATGATGCGGGCGTGCCTCAAGCCGCTTGGCGACCCAAACAGGTGTACCACTATATTCAAGACAAAGCGTTAAAGCCAGATTTTGCCGTGGATATTTCTCCTTTTATGGATAAAAAATTTGAGACCATTATGGCTTACAAATCTCAATTTTTTGACCCCCTCAGTAAAGAGCCCGTTACACCCATTTCAAGCAAAAGCTTTTTGGATTCGGTGAGAGGAAAAGATGCCGTATATGGGCGCTACATTGGAGTAGAATATGCCGAAGGATTTAATGTCAATAGAACCATTGGCGTGAACGATATTTTTGATTTGCTTTAATCCCAATTTTACGAACGCTACGAGGCTTATAAAATCCTCGTAGCATGGTTTTTAAATTCATTTTAATATAAAAAACGCACTAATTCTTATTTCTTCCTTATTTTTGCACGCCAATTATATTATCAATCCAAAATCAGGTTTTATGCTTTTTTAAAATCTGATTTAAATATCTCTATAAATATCTATTATGAATATTCTCATTATCGGCGGCGGCAACATGGGCTTAACTTATGCTCAAGCGTTCCTCCGCTCTCACGTAACCACCCGTGAACAATTAATGATACTCGAACATTTGCCCGAAAAAGCAGTTCAATTGCAAGAGTTGAATCTTGGAAGTGTTTATTTGGATTCAAAAGATTGTATCAAAGTAGCGGATGTCATTATTTTAGCTGTAAAACCACAGGATTCTGCTTCCCTTTTTGCGCAATTACGCCCAAATACCAACGAGGGACAAGTATTCCTTAGCATTATGGCTGGAGTGAAAATCAAGACAATTCAAGAAGTTTTAGGCGTTAAAAAAGTCATCCGTGCCATGCCTAATTTACCCGCTCAAATCGGGCAAGGTATGACGGCATTCACCTCCACAGAAGATGTCACCCGCCTTGAATTGGTGATGATTCAAAACCTTTTAGCTACTACTGGTAAAACCCTTTTCCTCGAAAAAGAAGATGCCATAGATGCTGTAACGGCTATTTCAGGTAGCGGACCCGCTTATGTGTACTATTTTATGGATGCTATGATGAAAGCAGCGCGTGAGATGAGCTTTTCGGAGTCAGAAGCAGAATTATTGGTGGTTCAGACCTTCACTGGAGCCGTGGATTTATACAACAAATCCAATATTTCATGTGAGGAATGGATAAAAAGAGTGTCTTCTCGCGGGGGTACTACCGAAGCGGCTATTTCATCTTTTAAATCCAACTCATTGCATCAAGATATTATTGATGGCGCCATGGCGGCCTTGAAAAGAGCAGAGGAATTAGGCAAATAAAGAACGTTTTATATTTCAAAGAATACACTTCAAAATCCAATGGCTGCGTGTCATTGGATTTTTTTTATTTAAAAAATATGGAAAAATCATATTGATGCATCTAAAATGAGAATCAAATTCTCAGAACATTTTTATGAAAAATACGAATAATATACGAAGTCTTTTCTGTATAAAATATTGATTTTCAGCGTAAAAGGCATTTAATTTGTTACAAGTAGTTTGGCTAAAATAAACACTGCTATCTTTTTAAGTCGGCTCTATAAAATGTAAAAAATACTCCGCTTTGCTCCGTATTTTTTACATTTTACAGCCCGACGATAGCAGTGCTTATTTCTTTACGCCTGTTTAGATATAAAATTTCATTTTAAAAATTGATAAATAATCCTGAACCAATGAAAAAAATAGTCCTATTACTATTGGTTAGCATACCCCTCAGTATTTTTGCTCAAAATGCTGAAAAAGATCTCGAAAGTGCTGTCAAAATATACAATGCCCTTCAAGAATATACATCTACGCTCAGTGACCCCAAAGATGTAACAACTGAGGTGCTCAACAGTGTCAAAAAAAGAGTTAAAGATGGAACTGCCTTACTTGATAAAGTCATTGATAGCGGTACAGCAGATCAAATAAAAACTGCTCGCTATTTTAAAGTCAATTTTAAATATAAGCAAGGGTTTGTTTACGGGACTAAAGGGGATAATAATGCCTCTTTCAAAGAAATTAACGCTTTAAGAGAGGAATATGAAAGCTATAGCGATGCCTCTAAATTTCCTTTAAGGTATAAATTGGACGATAAAAATTTTATCATAAAATATGATGATTTTGCACCCACATTGGCGCAATATTATATGGCAACTTCTGAATTAGCGGCTAATCTGAACAAATCAGAGATGCAATATGAATACGCTAAAAAAACGTATAATTTCCCTAAAGCCGACGCTTGGTATAGATTCCTTGCTTCCACTCAAATAGTTGATTATTTTAAAGATAAAAAGCAATATGATTCTGAATTAGCGCAAACAGCGTTGGATCAAATAAAGATATATATCAACGAATTAACTGATAATGATAAAAAAACGCTGGAAAAAATCAATTATCCCTCCCCCCTCAGTATCAGTAAGACAATTAAGACGGTTTTAGAAACAAAGCCTGATTTTGTAAATAATGCCAGTATCTGCGGAGAAACAGCGAAGATTTTAACAAAATTGGAAGGGAGAGATGATATTATTATACTACAATTTTACGAAGTAGCAGTAAAAGGAGATAAATATTTGACTGAAGCTTTAGATTTTGCGCGAGCACGAAAGGATGGGAACAATATCATTTCACCATTCCCAACCAATAGCAGCCGTTTTAAAATATTGGGAATCAGTGTTTTAGATAAAAATACGTCAAAAATATCCGACACAAATTGCGATGATTTAAAAAAATATGCCGACGATTATAATGGTTTTGGTGAAGTGGACAAGGGTAAATCGTTCATGACGCGGTACAACAAATGCGCTGAAAACAAGAAAAAAGAAGAAGAACGTCGAGTAGCTCAACAAAAAGCAGAAGAGGCTCGCCGAGAACGCGAACGCCGCCGAGCAAACAGGGAAATGCATATTTATGCAGGCGTGAATGTTTTTCCTCTGCTTTCAAAGCCAGCGGATATAGGCGGTGTGCTTAATTTTGGCGCGAAAAATACATTAGTAGAAGTATCGTATCTTAAAGTGACTAAAAAGAAAGAGAACTTTTTTGATTTAAGCTTGAGAGACATCAACGACCCACAAGAGCATAAATGGGATGGTTATTTCGCCCATGTAGCATTAAAATTTGGCACAAAAGGCAGCAATAGAAAAGGAAAAGTTTATGTGGGTCCACTTTTGGGTTATAATGTGCGGACATTTGAAAAATTTGCGAGTACAGTGGTCAATACTACTACGAATAAAACAAGTTCTATCAATTTCGCACCCACTTCTAAGCAATATATTGGTATGCTCAATATGGGCATTTTAGGACTTTCAGGTTTAGCGGGCGATATGTACTTTGGAATTGGCGCTGCTTACAATCAATTTGATGGCGGCAATAATGATTATTGGAATAAAAGTACCTACACCATCGAGGACAAAATGCTGGCAAATAGAAAGACCAATTATTATAGTTTTACCATGCGCATAGGTGTTTCTATTGGTTTTGGCAAATAACGATATTATTAAAAGACTGTTTAAAAAGCCTCGTGGAGTATTTCACGGGGCTTTTTCTATGATATTCAATTAAAAAAACAGGTGTTTAAAACAAATCTGCATTGCAGTACGTTACGATATATAATTCCACTATTATCAAAATTATAGATTTTTATTTCAATAATCAATATTTTAACAAAATATTGTATTTATATATATTCAAAAATCAGTGATTTTATTAACCGAATTAAAACTATCTTGCAATGAGAAAAATTACCTTGAACCTCGTGGTACTCACCCTGGGTACGCTATTTTCCTTTACCAGTTTCACACAAAATATCGGGGACTATCGCAGTAAAAATAATGGAAACTGGAATGACACCAGCACTTGGGAAATTTTTAATGGAACATCTTGGGTCAACGCCACCAACCCTCCGAATGAAAGTTTGATACCATTTATAACACTCATCCACGCTGTATCTATCACGGATTCCATAAGTATCTCAGGCAGTACAAATGTCCAAATCACACCTTCAGCTACACTAAATATTTTTAAGTCCATTAATAATCGAGGGAGTATTCAAAACCAAGGTATAATCAATTGGTACGCTGGCAATATTACCACTTCTGATAGCCTAATTGTCGGCAATATTTTGAATAGAACCACGGGTACCATGAATATTCAAGTAATAACCGATGTCAGTACTTTTAATCAACGCATAACCAACGCTGGTCAGATGTATAAATATGGTGAAAATAACTTGATTTTCAATGAGTTTAAGGAGTCTTTTGGCGTTTTCAACAGTGAAAAAACTGGTTATTTAACCCATTATAACGGTATTCTTGACATTCGGATTACTTGTAATTACGAAGGTTCTTTTGTGAATTATGGCATAATGAAATTAAATAACAAAAACGGAATGAGCTTCAAAGGGCAAAATTGCAGAAATAATAATGTCATCCAAGGCAATTATATTCGTTTTGAAGATACTACCCAACAAGAACTCATTGGTACTGGTACGATTGAACGGCTGCTCATTCAAAACCCAAAGGGGATAAATATCAAAAGTCCCATTTTTGTAGAAAAAGAATTGAACTTGCTCTGGGGAAAGGTCAATCTTTTTGGAAATTCCATCACTTTGGGCACATCTATCTTAAACAAAGGCAGTTTAGTGGGTGGCAGCGATACCGCGTATTGCTACGATGGTATCATCAATAGATGGGTGAATAGTGCTGATAGTATTCGCTTCCCTATTGGCACTGGGGCTGCTTTTTTACAAGCCACTGTAGTTATTGATTCACTCAGTTCAGGAGGGCTTTTATCTACTCAATACCAAGTGACGAATCCCTTGAGTTGGGGATTATCTTTCACGGATAATGATAATTACACCATTTTTTCAACCTGTCCAAGTTGTGGCATTTGGGAAATCTTGGCTTCGGAAGGGCTTCAAATTAAAACGTATAAATTGGCTTTAGCTGTCAATAACTATCCCGGAATTACTCAACCCGAAAATCTGAGAATCATTTATCGAGCTATCCCCTCAGTACCTTGGGGATTAAGAGGACTTCATAGTAATGGCAGCGGGATAAGCCCGAAATACACAGCTCGTCGCAATAACTTAGCTGTATTTGGTGAGTTTGCCATTGGAGGTGGCTCTGAAAACGCCCTTTTACCCGTAGAACTAACTGATTTTACGGCTTTTCGGAAAGGGAATTCAAGCGTTTTGAATTGGGAAACAGCTTCAGAATTGAATAGCAGCCATTTTGATATTGAAAGGAGTAACGAAGATGCGCAATCATTTGCAACAATTGGTAGAGTAAAAGCAAATGGCACGACCCAACTACCTCAAAAATACACTTTTACGGATGAAAAGCCCGGCAAAGGCGTTAATTATTATCGCCTTAAAATGGTAGATAAGGACGCAAAATCAGCATTTTCGCGCATTATCAGTATTTATTTTGAAGGTAAAACTAAAGTGTGGTTGTACCCAAATCCTTTTAATGAAAAATTGGTAGTAGAAACCGAAAATACTGAGGGGGGTACTTTGAATTATGATATTGAAATAACTGACATCACGGGCAAGCTCCATTTTAATAAAAAAAGCATTGATAATCAGCAATTTAATTTCAATTTATCCCAATTGGGGAGTGGTGTTTATTTTGCTAAAATTATCATGGGTAGAGAAATTGAAACTTTTAAAATAGTTAAAAAGTAAACGTCCATTTTAAAGTAAAATTAGTCATTTTAAGGTCTAAATAAATAAAAATAAATAAAAAAACCTCGTGAAGAGATATTCTCACGAGGTTACTTATTTTCTCACTTGTTTTGATTGATATTTAATGGAAAGACTAATTCCGAAATATATTCCTTTTTAATCAAGAATTCAAATTATTCTTTCGCTTTAGTTTTATCCGTGCTATAAAGTTCTTTTTCAGTCACTTTTTTTATTTTCATGCCGTTTTTCATTTTACGAGCAATCAAGCTATAAGGAGCAGCAATGACTTCTTCGTCACCCTTCAAGCCGGTCAAAACTTGGATGTATTGCTTATCTTGAATACCCGTTTTCACTTCCACCATTTTCACGGTATCACCAGAAGCAATGAAAACTACCTCTTTTACGGGTGCTTTGCTTTCTTTTGGTTGCGTACCTGTAGTTGTTTTATTTTCTTCTGCCTTCGCTTTCTTCAAATCAGCATCATCGTCGCGCGTCGTCACTGATTGGATTGGAACACAGATAGCATCTTTTACAGTGTTGGTGTGTACATCAATTGACGCTGACATACCCGGACGGAACGGTGGTCGCCCTCCCCTCAGTAAATCGGCATAAGAGGTTGGGTCAATGCGCACTTTTATGACAAAATTGGTCACTTGGTCAGTTGTCAAATTCACAGCACCCGTTGCAGTAAATGCATTTGAAGCAGTATTAGCGACTTCTGATACCCTTCCTTTGAATTTTCTACCCGGAAAAGCATCCACTTCTATATCCACTTCATTGCCTAAGGCTACGCGCAATATATCGTTTTCGCTCACATCTACCTGTACTTCCATGGCATTCAAATTAGCTACGCGCATGATTTCTGTACCCGACATTTGGGCAGTACCAACCACACGTTCGCCTTTTTCAATACTTCTCTTTGAAACCACACCATCCACGGGCGCGTAAATAGACGTTCTATTTAAGTTTGTTTTCAACTCTTTCAAAGATGCTTCTGAGCTTTTCAAAGAATATTGAGCCGCTTCAGCACTCTTTTGTGAAGACGTAATATCCGAAAGTGAAGCTTGAATCTGAGCTTCTACGGATTTTATATTGCCTTCTTGCTGTTTCAAATTGGCTTGAGTTGTTTCAAAATCTGAATCAGAAATTACGCCATCACGGTGCAATTGGTCATTGCGCTTAAATGCTTGCTGGGTTTGATTCAGTTGAGCTTGTACTTGCTCCTTTTGCGCAATCAATTGAAGCTGTCTGGCTCTGACGCTCTCTATATTAGAAAGGGCATTGGCGTACTGCGCGCGGGAAGCGTTCACCCCGGCTTCACCTCTTGTTACTTGATCTTTGTATATTTCAGCATTAACCCGAACTAAAAGTTGACCCGCACGCACTGAATCACCTTCTTTTACGTACAGTTCTACTACTTCTCCTGACACATCGGAGCTGATTTTCACTTCTTTTTCAGGAAAAATACGACCACTTGCTGATACCGTTTCTTCAATTACCCGCTTCTGAATTTTATCCGCGAAGACTTTTTCTCCTTTATCTTTACCTTTACTTGTAAAAACGGCTACTGCAATTAGTACGGCGATGGTACCACCTAAAATCCAAACTAATTTATTGCTTTTCTTTTTATTATTAATCTGAGCCATAACTCTTTGATTTTGAAACGTTTGTAAAATGTTGATCTTTGTTTTTTGAAATCTTTATACTCAATACTAATTACTCAATACTTCATTATCTTAAACTTAATTTTTTACCCTCGTAGAACTCCACTATTTTCAAGCGGAATAGGTAATCATACTTGGCAACAGTAACATCGCGCTCGGCTGTATCCACATTATTTTTAGATTGAGTGAATTCAAAACTATTCGCACTACCAATTTGAAAACGCTTTTCAAGTGCATCAAAAGCTGCTTTTTGAGCTTCGAAGCTTTTCACTGCTGCGTCGTATTGCTTTTTGGCCGCCCGAGCACTCGCTATCGCATTCTGAACATCTGTTTTCAATTGTTGCTTGTCTCTTTCAAGTACGAGCATTTGGCTTTCGACGGCGAGTTTCTGACGCTCTACTCCTATTTGACGACTAAAACCATTAAAAATGGGAATTGACAAATTCAAACCTATGCTCTGACCGAAGTTATCACCTATTTGCGAACCGTACGTTTTTTTAGGAATATTAGTTGTGGCTGTTTTTGGTTGTTGGGTAGTCAATGTCGCTGCCCGTCCATCTATTTTTACAGGCGTGCTGACATCCACAAATTCCGTCTTGACGCCCGAATAATCGGGAATTGTACTTGAGTAATTCGTTCCAAGATTTGCATTAGCACTGAGCGTCGGCATCAAAGCTGCTTGAGCGATTTTCACCCCAGTTTCAGCACTTTTTATGCGCAATTCAGAAGCTCTGATATTGGGTTGATTACCCAATGCCTGACTATAAATCCCTTTGAACATGAATGATTCAGGGTTCACTGTATTTGGGACAACCACCTGCGGGCGCTCTATTTTCAAAGGCGTTTCTGGAGATAATTCAAGCAAATTTTTAAGATTCAGATAACTCAACTCTACACTATTAGCAGCAGCCACTATACTTTGCTCATCTCTTGCTGCTTGCGCCAATAAATCATAACGGGCATTCGGCGGTAATTGACCCGCTTTTATTTGCTTTTCAATGCGATCAAGCTGACTTGCCGTGGTTTGAGAGCGCTTACGGGTGTTTTCGTACTGCTCTTCGTTTAAAAGGATTTGCAAATACACTTGAGCAACTTGCAGAGCAATATTACTCACCGATTGCTCAAGGTCAGCCTCAGCCGCTTTGATGTCAATCGCGCTTTGCTTAATCTGATTTGTGATGCGCCCACCATTATAAATGGGAGCACCTAAAGATACACCCCAACTGTTATAGTTAGAAGAGTTATTCTCAAATTGATATGTAGAAGGGTTTACGCTCCTACCAAAGTTAAAACCCAGATTGGAGTTGGCGGATACTGAGGGGTAGCGCGACCAATCATCCTGCCTCTTAACGAGTTTAGAGCTTTTTACTTGGATTTGGCTTTGCTTCACTAATCGGCTATTCTCTTGCGCATAGCTGACGCAACGCTCCAGCGTCCATGTATCTTGAGCCGAAATTGATAAGCTCACAAATGATAAACCTATGATTATTAATTTTTTAAACATATTTTTTATGTTTTATAAATGAAACACTTTTTGAATAATTATCATGTTTCAAATTTTATACCCTTTGTTGAAATATCAAAAAAATATTAAATTAAAATTAGGGTCTTATAATATATGATTCGTTGCTTTGAAATATTGTCATTGATTATTTACCACAATTTTAATGTAACTAAAACATATAGAGGTACTAATTTCTATCAACGCTTAAAAATGATAGATAAAAGAGACTAAAACCATGCTTTCATGCCTTATATTTTTCGTCCAAAGCCATTTTTAAGAGTTCTAATAAAAAGCTAAATTCATATATTATATAAAGCATTTATTAATTTTGCAGAAATTATTTCTGAAAAAATACATGATGAAGAACCTGTTTTTGTTGATTTTACTCAGTTTTTTATGCTCCGCAAGAAGCCTTTCTCAAAGCCCTATTCCAGATGTAGATTATAAACTTCATATAAAAAAAGCGAAAGGAAAAATAACTTTAGACGGGGTAATTGATGAGCCTGATTGGGCTGCCGCGGAATTGGCTTCCCCTTTCTGGCAGAGTATTCCTTATGACACCTCTTTCTCGATTACAAAAACCGAGTCGCGTTGGACTTTTGATGATAACAATATTTACATATCCGCAAAATGTTTTCAAAAAAGAGACAAGTATGTGGTTTTATCTCTGAAACGAGACTTTGGACCCGGCACAACTGACCTCTTCGGCGTCATTATTGACCCTTTTGCTGATAAGCAAAATGCTTTTTCATTCGCAACAAGCCCCTTTGGCGTGCAGCGTGAAGGGCTTATATCGAACGGAAATGTATTTACGACCGATTGGGATAATAAATGGTCTCTAAAAATAAAAAATGAAGAGGATTTCTGGACAGTAGAAATGGCTATTCCTTTTAAAACTATTCGATACAACAATAGTGAAAACAGCGTTTGGAATATCAACATGTTGCGCTACGACCAAAGCCGACCCGTTGCAGAACGCTCTACGTGGGCCTACCTTCCTCGTTTTGCCAGTGGCAATAATATCGCTTTTTCAGGACAGTTGATTTGGGATAATCCACCCCCAAAACCCAGTTCGAACGTTTCGGTGATTCCTTACCTTTTGGGGAGTTTTAATAAGGATTTTTTAAATAAAAAACCGCTTGATACTGAGGGGGGTATTGGTGGCGATGCTAAAATCGCTATCACATCCGCACTCAATCTCGACCTCACAATTAACCCTGATTTTGCCCAAGTGGAAGTAGATAAGCAGGTAACTAATCTGAGCCGTTTTGAACTATTTTTTCCTGAAAGGCGTCAGTTTTTCCTTGAAAATGCGGATTTATTCGGCAGTTTTGGTTTTGATAATATCAATCCCATGTTTACAAGGCGCATTGGATTAGCGACTGATAAAGATGGAAATACGGTAAAAGTTCCCATCCTAATGGGCGCAAGACTCTCAGGAAAATTGGATAATAATTGGCGCATCGGTGTCATGGATATTCAAACGGGAGTGAATCGGGATTTGAATCTTCCCGCCACCAATTTTCTCGCCACGGCTATCCAGCGAAAGATATTTTCGAGGTCGCTTTTATCGTTTACTTTTATCAATAAAAACAATTTTAATAGTGATACTTTGGGTAATAATACTTGGGAATTGGATAAAAATGGGTACAATAGAGTCCTCGGTTTGGATTATAATTTGGCGTCTAAAGATGGTAAATGGCAGGGCAAATTCTTCTATCACCGCTCTATTTCGACCCCCTCAGTATTGAACAGTCTGGGAGACAGTAAATCTCCCTTTGCTACCGCCGGTTTTATTCGATATAATAATACCAATTTTAACTTTGAAACAGGCATAGAAAACGTGGGAAAAAGCTACAATGCCGAAGTAGGCTACGTACCCCGCAGAAATTATTACCGCATTGAGCCGCAATTCAACTTTGTTTTTTACCCAAAATCTAAATTTATCAATTCATATAGTTTTGGAATGGATGGTGATTCCAGATTTAGAAGGGACGATTATAAAACCACTGATTGGGATTTCAGCCCTTTAGAATTTTTTCTGTTTTTTAAAAATAATGCTAAATTCAGCCTTATTCCTTGCAGATGGGATTATACGTATTTGGATAAAAATTTTGACCCTACGAATACTGGTGGCAAAGAACTGCTCAATGGAACAAATTATACGTACAGAAGCCTCCGAACAACTTTTCAGACGGATACTCGAAAACATCTTTCGGCATTGACCCAATGGCGATATGGGCAATATTTTAACGGTAAAATTAACTCGTTACAAACAACGTTGTCATATAGATTACAGCCTTACGGCGTGATTTCACTGGATGTTAATTACAATTACATAAATTTGCCTGAAGGGTTCAATGATAGAAAATTATGGTTAATAGGGCCCAAATTTGACATGTCTTTCAATAAAGATTTATATTTTACGACCTTTATCCAATATAATAATCAGCGCAATAATATCAACCTCAATGCGCGGCTTCAATGGCGATTTGCTCCCGTGAGTGATTTATTTATCGTATATACTGATAATTACTTTGCGGTGGACGATATTACCAACGATTATCGGGCATTTCAAGTAAAAAACAGAGGTCTTGTGTTGAAATGTACTTATTGGCTTAACTTATAAAATGCTCACTTTTAACTTTATAAATCGAATTGAAAATATGAATTTTTGGAAATTTTTAGCCCCCTCAGTATCAAAAGCATTAATAGCACTAAGTGCCGTTACTTTCTTAATATTTTTCATGGCTTGTGAAAATAAAGCCCCCGTCATAAAAAATAACCCAGATGATAGAACAATAATAGCCCGCGATGTAAAAGAAATAAGATACACTGATGAAGGTGCAGTTGTACCCAATCCACGAATCAGAGAAATCAGTATTTTGCTGAAAGATTCAGCCAATGCCAATCTAAATTACTTGACATATACCCAAAATCAAGGAAATGATACTACTAAAAAGGACATAAAAGTCACTCAAGAAAGGGTTGAATTTTTCTATGATAACATGGTCAAATTAGCGGATTTGCCCGATGGTATGGAAATTATCCCAGGGAAAGTGCCTTGCGTGGGCAATAGAGGCATCCATGTAGCCATCATTTTCAATACAGGCGATACCTCTCGTTTTAAAATTAATGGTGCTGCACTTTGTGATAGAGATGTCATACCGGAATGGAAATTGATTGATTCACTCACATCCGTTATTTATACAGAATCGCTTGTAAAACAGTAAAATGTATATATAAGTGGTAGCCTGAGTGTTCGGACTACCACTTTTTCTATTCAACTGTTAAAGATTTAATTATCAACACTTTAAATATTAAATCTTTAACAGTTCAGTAGTATTATACCTATAAAAACCTTCCCTTCTTCCACTTTAATCGGATACGTTTTCAGCTCACCACAACTCTCATCATTCAAGCACGCACCTGAGCGCAATGAAAAAGTTTTTTTATGAAATGGGCAAGCCACTTTTGGCTCATCGCCTTGCGTGCCAATCATCCCTCTCGAAATAGCCATTTGCTGGCGGTGCGGGCACATATTTTGCGTCGCATACCATTCACCGATTCTTTGAAAATTAAAAATTGCGATTTGTTCACCGTTTAAAAGGGCGCAAGCACCACCATCTTCGGGTATATCTTCTACCTTACATACAGCGACCCATTGGGTATCTATTGCCGTTGAATTGCTCATTTTATTATATTTTTTAAATGAAAAACTGAACAAACCTGTGTTACCGCTTAGAGCGGCGGCACGGGTATATGAGAATTTATTTCCACTCTGCTGCCCGCTTTTGTCCACGCATTTCCTCGAATTTTACTGAGGGGTCTTTCTCGTCGCTGTTCACAAAATGGTTAAAACGTTTCTTAATTTCGGGCGTTTCAATGGCGTGTTTCCACTCGCAATGGTATGTGCCTACAAATGTTTCCATTTCTGCTTCCCATTCTGCAGCCATACCCAATGAATCATGAATGACCACTTCACGGAGATAATCCATGCCGCCTTCCAATTTTGAAAGCCAGACGCTTGTGCGGGTGAGTGGCTCAGCGGTTTTAATGTAAAACATCAGGAAGCGATCAATATAGCGGAGGCAGGTGGTTTCGTCGAGGTCGGATGCAAGCAGTTTGGCGTGTTCAGGTTTTGAACCACCATTGCCACAGACGAATAAATTCCAACCTTTTTCGGTAGCAATTAAGCCGAAATCCTTGGAATTAGCTTCTGCACATTCCCGAATACAACCCGAAACGGCAGATTTTAACTTATGTGGTGAGCGCAAGCCCTTGTAGCGATTTTCTATTTCAACGGCAAACGTCACCGCATCGTGCAATCCGAAGCGACACCATGTAGAACCAACGCAGCTTTTAACCGTTCTCAATGATTTGCCATACGCATGACCGCTTTCAAAACCTGCTTCAATGAGCGCTTCCCAAATAGCCGGCAAATCACCGACGTGTGCGCCGAATAAATCAATCCGCTGACCTCCCGTGATTTTGGTGTAAAGTCCATATTTTTGAGCAACTTGACCAATGACAATGAGTTTTTCGGGGGTAATTTCACCGCCTGGGATGCGTGGAACAACGGAATAAGTGCCGCCTTTTTGGATATTGGCTAAAAAACGGTCGTTGGAGTCTTGAATAGTTGCCTGTTTTTGAATGGGTTCATTCCATAAACTCGCTAAAATAGAAGCCAAAGCGGGCTTACAGGTTTCGCAACCATGACCTTTGCCCAGAGTATCAAGGGCTGCATCATAAGTCTTGATATCTTTTATTTTAACCAAATTAAAAAGCTCTTGACGGGTATAGTCAAAATGTTCACAAATAACATTGCGCACTACGCGACCCATTTGCTTCATGGAGTAGCTGATAAGGTCTTTCACCATCGGTACGCAACCGCCGCAACCAGTACCCGCTTTCGTACATTTTTTAATGCCATCGAGCGTAAATATTTCATTATCCGTCACTTGTGAGCAAATATCACCTTTTGAAACGGCTTCGCATGAGCATATCAGAGCTTCATCTGGCAGGTTCGAAACGCCTAAACCACCACCTTCTGCACCGCCTCTTGCTCCTAAAATTAAGTCCTCAGGATTGAGTGGCAATACAATTTTATTATTTACAGCTTGCTGTAAAACGCCAAACTGTTGTGCATCACCGACCATTACACCGCCTACAAGGTATTTGCCGTCAGCCGAAATATTGATGCGTTTATAAATGCCTTTTGCTTGGTCTTTTAAAACAACTGAACGACAGCCTTTATCATCGCAACCGCCAATGTGTGGATTGCCCGCAAATGGGTCGCCGAAACTGGCTACGTCCACACCGATTAATTTAAGCTTGGTGGACATATCAAATCCTTTAAAAGATTTATCGCCGCCAGTCAAAATTGTCGCTACCACGTCGGCCATTTCGTAGCCAGGCGCTACTAAGCCGTATATCATTCCGTTCGCCAAAGCACATTCACCGATGGCGAATACTGAGGGGTCGGTCGTTTGAAGTTTTTCATTCACAACAATGCCTCCTCTTACACCTACTTCCAGACCCGAAACCCGCGCCAACTCATCACGCGGCTTGATACCTGCAGAAATGACGAGCATATCCACATCGAGTTTGGTTTCATCCGCAAACTGGAGTCCAGTTATTTTACCGTTACCGACTATTTTTTCAGTGGATTTTTGGAGATGGATTTTAAGCCCCAAATTCTCTAATTGGCTTTGTAGCACTTGTGAACCGCCAAGGTCAATTTGGCGAGGCATCAATCGAGAAGCAAACTCAATTACGTGCGTTTCCTCTACGCCTAAGTCCAATAAAGCTTTGGCTGCTTCAAGACCCAACAATCCGCCGCCAATAACAGCGCCTCGTCTTGCTTTCACGGCGTAAGATTTCATCAAATCAAGGTCTTCGATAGTTCGATATACGAAAACACCCCTTTTATCAATGCCATCAATGGGCGGAACAAAAGCCGCTGAACCCGTTGCCATTACCAAATAATCATACCCCTCAGTAATACCATGGTGCGATGTAACGGTTTTCGTTTCAGTATCTAAATTAACAACTGGATCACTCAAAATGAGGCGAATGGCATTATTAGAGTACCACTCAATAGGCGCCATAGTAAGGTCTTCTATTGTTTTACCATCAAAATAGCTGCTAAGGTGTACGCGGTCGTACGCTGGACGTGGTTCCTCACCAAACACAACAACGTCAAACGCATCTACTCCAGCTTTGGTAATTAATTTTTCACAGAATTTGTAACCGACCATGCCGTTACCCACCACGACAATTTTCGTTTTTTTCATCAGAATGCTTTATTTATGAATTGTGAAATCTATGAAAACAATTCAAGACAACTCGGCAAGCTTTTGCCCACCTGAGGATGTGGGAATGAGGAGATGGATGCGTTTTAAATGATTCCTAAACTTATATTTCAAGGATAATTTAAATGCAGTAATAAAGAGGGACTTCTTTAATTATTGACAATGCAAAGATAGAAGGTTAATGACTTAGTTTAAAAAGTAAAATTACGAGATACCATACAAAAAACCTCTGCCGAATTTAATTTTAAAATTATATTTAAAAACAAAAATATATTTTACGAAAACTGGTATTTTAAAATAAATCATTGCGAAACCTCAAACCTAAATAGGGTGAAAAGCATTAAAATATAGGGTTTTTGAAATATGGGATTTTGTTTCTTTCAAATATACGTTTTATCTTCGGGACATTATACATTTAAAACACTCGGATAGCCGAGGTTTTGGAGTAATAAAAACCAATTAATTATTGAGATTTCCTCTCGCAAAAAATTGTCTAAGTGGGGACTTAATGGCAATTCAGTACCGAGAAACTCTCCAAGTAAAACCAATAATTTATGTTTAAATACAATTTAGGAAGACATAAATTATAACTTCTAAAAAAAGCCTCGAAAGCGAGTGGGGTCGCTCCGAGGCATGAAACTGTAAAACAGAGTTATTTCACAATTCTTTGCAAATAAAGAATAAAAGTGTCAGATTTTCAAAAATTCGAGTAAAATACGTTGAAAATCGCTTTTAATTATTGCCAAACACTCCTTTACCGTTTGCGTTTGCCCAGAATTTTGTGAAAAATGATTTTTAAGTAGTGAAAACTATTCGAGCCTTTGGTACATGGATTTGTACTGAGGGGTAGATAGTCGTTCTCTAAAACCAATTATTTATCACCAAAATTATCTAATTCCTGTCATGGAAAACCTAACAAATCGTCCGTTAGAAAAACTCAATGTACTGAGCTTTAAGGGAATCCAAATGCAAACTTTTCACATCACATGGGTTACTTTCTTTTTCTGCTTTTTTGCTTGGTTCGGTCTTGCGCCACTCATGCCCATCATACGTGAAGATTTACATCTGACAAAACCTCAAATCGGTAATATAGTGATTGCTTCAGTCACTGCAACGATATTGGCTCGCTTAATAATTGGTCGCTTGTGCGATACAGTTGGACCTCGTTTGACATACACTTATTTACTCATAGCAAGCGCAATTCCTACGATTTTAGTAGGTTTTTCTTATGATTATACTACTTTTTTAATGTTTCGTTTTGCCATTGGCATTGTGGGGGCATCGTTCGTTTTAACCCAATTTCACACTTCTAAAATGTTCTCTTCTAATATTGTCGGCTCCGCCAATGCGGTGGCAGGCGGCTGGGGCAACTTAGGAGGCGGTGTGACAAATATGGTTATGCCTTTGATATTTGCTGCCATTGTGGGCATGGGTTACGCAAAAGGAGAAGCTTGGCGCATGGCGATGGTCGTGCCGGGCGTCATTTTATTGGTTTTGGCTTTTATCTATTTTAAATTCACAAAAGACACACCCGAAGGCAATTATAATGAAATCACGAGGCCTCAAGCCGTGAAAGGTAGCCTTAAAGATGCCGCAAAAGATTGGCGGACTTGGGCACTTTTCTTCGCATATGGCGCGTGTTTCGGTATCGAAATCACATTTGATAATATAGCCGCCATATATTTCGTGGACACTTACAAGGCAGATTTGGCTACTGCAGGGATGTTGGCTGGCATTTTTGGCTTTATGAACCTTTTTGCAAGAGCTTTGGGCGGCATAGTAGCTGATAAAGTAGGTAAAAAATTAGGTCTGCGTGGTAAAGGCTGGCTTTTAGCCTCTCTCCTAATTTTAGAAGGTGCAGGGATTGCCCTTTTTGCGAAATCAGGAGACATCACCACCGCAGTAATTGCTATGTTGGGTTTTGCCCTGTTTTTAAAAATGGCAAATGGTACTACATATTCAATTGTGCCTTTTATCAATCGCTCTAATGTCGGCTCCGTAGCGGGAATCGTGGGAGCGGGCGGAAACGTCGGTGGTATGCTCGCTGGCTTTTTATTTAAATCAATTACCATCGGTTACGCAGGAGCATTTCTCATCATAGGTTCTGTGGTGGCTGCCATCGGTGTTTTGGTATTATTAACGCCTTTTGATAAAGAAAAAGAATTGGTTGGAAAAATAGATGAGTTACCGGGGGAATTGACTTTGCAAACGGTAACCCTTAAATAACGAAAAAGCCTCAATAGCGACTGGTACTCGCATTGAGGCTATGATTGCAAAACTTTATTATTTCACAAATTCATTAAACAAAAGAAATGAAAATTTTTAACAACTGCAAGCAGACATTAATGTTGAGTGCCATAATACTTGGTTTTTCGACATACGCAAGTGGGCAGCTGAACATGTCCGCCCAGATTCGCCCTCGCGCTGAATACCGAAATGGCGTGGGAACCTTAACACCTAAGGACATTACTGGAAATGGTGATACAACGGCATCTGGTTTCGTTTCGCAAAGGTCGCGCCTATCCTTGAACTATAAGTTTGAGAAATTGGCTTTTGGTATGTCTATCCAAGATGTGCGCGTTTGGGGGCAAGATGCTTCCACAATCAGCAACGCCGATGGTTCACGTTTGAGTTTACACGAGGCTTGGGCTGAAGCCACATTAAGTGATACGCTTGGTTTATCCCTTAAAGTAGGTCGTCAAGAATTGCTTTACGATGATTCTCGTTTATTGGGCAATCTTGATTGGTTACAACAAGGTCGCCGCCACGATGCGGCTCTTTTGAAACTCAATAATAAAGGTTGGCAAGTAGATTTGGGCTTGGCTTTCAATCAATCTACTGATGCTTTTAATACGTTCAATACATTTTACACAGCGGGCAATACCCCTCAGTATATTACGGTAAAAGGCGCTGCGGTGGCTGTTCCGGCAGGATTTGTACCCACTGCTACTTTAGGCGGCGCGCCAACTTTGGTAGGTGGCAACCCTTCTACAAACGGTGGTACTCAAATGTATAAAAAGATGCAGTATTTATACGCCGCTAAGAAATTCGGTGGTGCTAAAATCTCTGGTTTAATATTCAAAGATGATTTTGGTAAATTCCGTACAGACTCAATCACGGCAGGCACTGAAAAAGTATATGGTCGCCGCTACGATGTAAAAGGTGTGAATAGCCGCGTTACTGCAGGCATATTGGCGGTTGGCACTGCAAAAAAGGTATTTAGTTATTCCCTCGGTGCATTTTTCCAAACGGGTAAAGACCGTGACGGCAAAGACCTTTCAGCATATCACATCACTGCTTATGGTGCTTATACTAAAGGCAAATACACCATTGGATTAGGTTATGACCTTCTTTCAGGCGATAAAATGACTACTCCAACTACAGAAAGCAAGCGTTTTGACCCACTTTATGGCACTCCTCACAAATTTTGGGGCTTGATGGATTATTTCTATGTGGGTACAGGCTCGCCAGTAGCTGGTTTATCTAATCCATATCTACGTTTGAAATATGCCGCTTCACCAAAGTTTACTGCAACATTGGATGTACATAGTTTCTCATTAGCTAATGATGCTGCTAACAAAGTAGCAGATGCTACCGGTAAAACATTATTGGGTAAAAATCTTGGTACTGAGACTGACTTGATTTTGAATTACACCATGAATAAAAACATTGGTTTTGAAATGGGTTACTGTATGATGTTTGCCAATGACAATATGGAAGTCATCAAACGCAATACAATGGGCAAAGCAAAACAAACGGGTACTTGGGCATATCTTTCAATTAATTTAAAACCAGACTTAATTACTCCTTCTAAAAAATAAGTACGCATTCAGAACAAACAAAAACCAGCACTACTGAGACTTTTTACATGAGATTTTTCAATTTTAAGTAGGCGTGAAGAAATAAACGCTGCTATCGTCGGGCTGTAAAATGTGAAAAATGCGGAGCACAGCGGAGTATTTTCCACATTTTATAGAGCCGACTTAAAAAGATAGCAGCGATTATTTTAGCCCAACTACTTAATAAGGATACACTTTAAATCAATTTTTTAACAACTTAGAAAGAAAATAATAATGAAAAATATATTTCAAACGCTTATTCTATTAGTAAGCACAAGTTTTTTAATTCTATCGTGCGGCGGTGGTTCATCTGAAAAAAAAGCAGATGCCAGTGCGGAAACAGCTTATAAACTCGGTTTTATCCCTTTAACCGATTGCGCTCCACTCGTAATAGCAAAGGAAAAAGGCTTTTTTGAAAAAGCAGGAGTTAAAGTAGAATTGTCAAAAGAAGCATCTTGGGCTAATGTTCGTGACAAAGTTTTGAATGGTGAGCTCAACGGGGCTCATTGCTTATTCGGTATGCCATTTTCGGTTTACACTGGCATCGGTGGCAAAGCAGGTGAAGAAATGAAGATAGCGATGGTTTTGAATGAAAATGGTCAAGCCATTACGCTTTCTAAAGAGTTTTGCGGCGCCGTTGCTCCCAAGGATGTATCCAAAGTCAATGCAACCATAACGGCTATGAAAAAGAAGAAACCTGAATTGGCTTTTGCCATGACATTCCCAGGCGGAACGCATGACCTGTGGTTAAAAATATGGATGGAAGCGTGTGGTATTGATATGAAATCAGTTAAAACTATCACTATTCCGCCTCCACAAATGGTAGCGAATATGAAAGTCGGCAACATGGACGGCTACTCAGTAGGTGAACCTTGGAATGGCAAAGCAGTGGCGGATACCATCGGTTTCACGCACGTAGCAAGTCAAGATATTTGGAAAAACCATACTGAAAAGGCTTTAGTGGTGAATAAAACCTTTTCTGAAACTAAAAAAGATGATTTGAAAAAAATCATGAAAGCCATCATCGAAGCCCAAAAGTGGTTGGATGACCCCATTAATCGTGCTGAAGCCGCTACTATTTTAGGTCAACAACAATACGTAAATGCACCCGCAGAAGTCATCAAAGGTCGCTTGACGGGCACTTACAAACAAGGTTGTGGATTACCTGAATTCAGCTATACAGATGATAATATGAAATTTTATGACAACGGCTTGGTTTCTTTTCCACGCAAATCGCACGCTACTTTTTTCCTTGCAAGTTATGTTCGCTACGGTTATTTGCCCGTAGAACCCAACTATAAGGAGATTACAGATAAACTTATCCTATCTGACCTCTATGCTGAAGTGGCTAAAGAAGTAGGCTTAACAATGCCAGAAGATATGAAACCTTTTGACATCACTATCTTGAAAAAAACTTTTGACCCGAATAACCCCTCAGTATTTGCTAAACCTTTAGCAGTTGCTGCGGCAAAATAAATATATTTTCTGATGCTTTGTTTCAATCGCTGCGAGAGAATAAAGGCTCAGGCCTATTCTCTCGTACAGTGATTGAGATAAAGTCGGTAGTTACAATCTAATTACACGGAGCAAGCTCCTTATCTACCAAAAGATATTTAACAAGCATCATAAAAACAAAGCGTTATGAAAAGTAAAAATAAAATATACGATATGCTCTATTTCATAGGGAGCATTGTCATATTACTCGCAATATGGCAAATAAGTACCATTGCTACAAAAAATGAAATACCGGGTCCCTTCAAAACGATGGGAGTATTCGTAGAAATGCTTAAAAACCCATTTTACGACAATGGTCCTAACGACAAAGGCATTGGCGTTCAATTATTGAGTTCCATCGGCCGGGTATTTTTAGGCTTTTTAATGGGAAGTTTATTGGCAATTCCTTTAGGAATTTTAATGGGTTCGAGCAAAATTGGGATGCGCTTAATCAACCCAATTGTTCAGATATTGCGCCCTGTGTCACCGCTTGCGTGGTTTCCATTGGGTTTATTGGCTTTTAAATCATCGCCAAGTGCTACTGTTTTTGTGATTTTCATCACATCATTGTGGCCCACACTCATCAATACAGCCTTCGGCGTAGCTTCAATACCAGAAGACCACATCAACGTAGGTAAAGCCTATGGTTTTTCAAAAAGCAAATACATTTCAAAAATATTAATCCCGTTTGCACTCCCGCACATCATCACAGGCTTACGCTTGAGTATTGGCGTTGCTTGGATGGTCATTGTGGCAGGTGAAATGCTTTCAGGCGGTTTAGGCATCGGCTTCTTTGTGTGGGATAGCTGGAATGCGGGTAATCTTGAAAAAATATTGTGTGCTATATTAATCATTGGGGTCGTAGGCTTATTGCTTGACCGCGCTTTTTCATCACTTCAAAATCATTTCAGCTATGACAAAAAGTAATATTGCAGCATTCGTCGCTACCAATCCTGCTGGAGCAAGTACTATAACCGCTGAAAAAAAGCCCCCTCTGAGTATTGACATTCAAAATGTAAGTGTTTCATTCAAAACGCCCAAAGGTGTTTACACTGCAATTAAAGATATTAGTTTACAAGTTGAAAAAGGTGAAATTGTAGCACTCATTGGTCACTCAGGTTGCGGAAAATCCACTTTATTGGGCACTATCAGCGGAATGACCGCTCCTACTGAGGGGGTAGTCATTGCGAATGATAAAACCGTAAAAGGCCCCGGACCAGATAGGGGAATTGTCTTTCAAAACTACTCATTATTGCCTTGGCTGACTGTTTATAAAAATATTTTTGAAGCCGTTGATTCTGTTTTAAAAGATAAAACAAAAGCTGAAAAGATAGAGATTACTGAAAGCAGCCTTAAAATGGTTAACCTTTGGGCACATAAGGACAAATTACCTTCTCAACTTTCAGGTGGTATGAAACAAAGGGTGGCTATTGCTCGAGCATTTGCCATTGACCCATCCATTTTATTGCTCGATGAGCCTTTTGGTGCTTTGGATGCTTTGACAAAAGGAACTATGCACATTGAACTTTTAAAATTATGGAACCTTGACAACCGCAATAAAACTATTGTGATGGTGACACACGACATCGAAGAAGCTATTTTCCTTTCGGATAGAGTCGTGGTGATGAATAATGGACCAGAAGCAACCATTAAAGAGATTGTTGATGTGCCACTTCCTCGCCCAAGGAATAAAAAAGATATTGTGCATGACCCTCGCTATATCGAAACGCACGATAAATTAATGAATCTACTTTTCGACAAGTTTTCAATTGATGATATAGAGGTTGAAAAGTAAATAGGCGTTTATTTTAGCCTAATTACTTAATTCTACTTTGGCACTCTAAGATTCAGTCAAAGTTTTACAAAAACCTAAAAACATAGCACTATTTTAATATTTTAGTGTAAATGTATTATTTAGCGAAATTTCGCTTGTTTGT
>JANPHO010000777.1:0-6838 GCA_031424515.1 Saprospiraceae bacterium | reverse complement strand
GGAGCAGATTTGGCAGCAGTAACGGCTGTGCAATTGAATATGCTCCGCCAATTAGCTAAACTATACGATGTTAAATTTATGGATAATATAGGTAAAAATATCATCACCGCTATTGCAGGCAGTAGTATTGCCCGCTTGGGTGCGAGTTTGGTGAAAATTATACCGGGAGTAGGTACTGTTATTGGTGAAATGAGTATGGCGGCTTTGTCTGCTGCGTCCACTTATGCCTTGGGTAAAATGTTCGCTCGTCATTTTGACAACGGAGGCACTTTGGATAATTTCGACATGAAATTTTCTAAGAAAGTATATGAAGAAGAGTTGAAAAATGGTAAAAAAGTAGCCAAAGAAGTCGTCAATACTGAGGGGGTAAAGGCTTCTGATACGACCGACGATTTGATGACAAAATTGAAAAAATTGGCAGAGTTAAAAGATGCAGGCGTTCTTTCAGATGAAGAATTTTTACAGATGAAAACGAAGCTAATAGCACAGTTTTAAAGTGTTTTAGAGCATTTTAATACATATTACTGCCAAAAGTATAGCTGCTTTTGGCAGTTTTTTTAATTAATAATATACCCATTATGGACAATAATAAATCGCCACATATACTCAATTCCTCTTCCAATTTATTAGGATTTTGTTTCATTGTTTTGACTTCATTGCACATTCTCAATCGGAGTGAGCAAACGATTATTGATGAAATAGTCGCTTTTGCCTCTTTATTATTTATGACTTGCAGTATTCTTTCTTTTTTATCCATTCGCAGTAAAAATGCAAAACGCAGTGAACGATATGAAAATATAGCAGATTGATTATATCTTTTTAATCGGTTTAATTGTCCTTTTTTCCGTGATTGTGATTATTGTTTTTAATGTTTTTCAATAAATCAGAAATAATTTGAACCAACGTTTTCATAATTTTCAATTATGAATTTTCAATTTTAAAATACTAAAATGGAACTTTTTTTATCTTGAAATAGTTATTGTAGTCGTTCCGTAGGAAATCATATTTTTTAATTCAAAAATTTAATATTATGCGTGTCTTCACTATACAATTCAGCCTCAGTGGTGTACGACCATGTCAGCGATTGCATTCGAGTTCAATATTCGAAAGGTGAGACATACCCCCTCAGTATAGAGAGGTGTAAAAAGCCCCGCAGTCGTCAAACACTGCGGGGCTTTTTGCTTTGTAGCGCGGAACTCCAGTTCCGCCCAAATATAAATTTTAAACTAAAAAAATAAGATGCGGAATTTGAGTTCCGCTCGTCTATAATAATGGGTAAATTAAAATTAAAACCTAAGCAACTTTCAGAATTGGGATTCCCTCAAAACCCCGCTATCAGCATGACGATGAGCGTGATGGAAAAGCATTACAAGCACCGTACTTTTGAGGAAGTAGTCCCTATTTTAAAAGAATTAATAGAAAAACCTGAAAAATACTACGATGATGCCTTGTTCGGTAATATAGCTGAACGCATCAAACCCAAACCCGCTTTTGTCAATGAAAAGCCAGTTTTATTGGCTCAACCCTTAGGTTTTTCAGTATTTGGCGCAGAGCATATTGAAAAAGGAGCTTTTGACCAAATGAAATTGGCGATGCGGTTGCCCATCACAGTAGCAGGTGCTTTGATGCCTGATGCACACACGGGTTACGGCTTGCCGATTGGTGGCGTGCTTGCTACTGAGGGGTCTGTGATTCCTTACGGCGTGGGTGTGGATATTGGTTGCCGAATGTGCCTTTCAATATTCCCAATCAATGCCGATGAATTCGGCAAACGTGAAAAGATGCTTCAAAAGGCTATTGTTGAAAACACGATTTTTGGCTCTGGCGGGGCTTGGTCAAAAGCTCAAGAGCACGAAGTCATTGATAATTCCCTTTTTAATGAAATTAAACTGTTGAAAGATATGCAATTAAAAGCTGCTAAACAGTTGGGAACGTCGGGAAGTGGGAATCATTTCGTGGAATTTGGCATCAGTGAATTCGAGAATGACGATGCAGAATTGGGTATCAAAGCAGGTCAATACATTGCACTATTGAGTCATTCGGGAAGCCGTGGTTTGGGGGCTAACGTTGCGAATCACTATACCCGTTTGGCAATGGAAAAACGGGTTTTTAATGGCGAAGCCAAACATTTAGCGTGGTTGCGGTTGGATGAACAAGAAGGCATGGAATACTGGTTAGCCATGAATTTGGCAGGTGATTACGCAGCGGCTTGTCACCACAATATTCATCAAAAAATCGCACAAACTATTGGTAATCAACCGATTGCAATTGTTGAAAACCATCATAACTTTGCTTGGAAGGAGGAGGTGGATGGTCGTGAACTTATTGTCCATCGCAAAGGTGCGACGCCAGCGGGAGCGGGCGTGATGGGCATTATCCCCGGCAGCATGACAGCTAAAGGTTATATTGTGCGGGGCAAAGGCGAGGTCGTGGGCATCAACTCAGCTGCACATGGCGCAGGCAGAAAAATGAGCCGCCGCCGAGCCAAAGAAAGTGTCACGCACCATGCCTTGAAAACAATGCTTGAAAAAGAAGGGGTGACTCTTTTGGGTGGTGGCTTGGATGAAGCACCTCACGCTTATAAGGATATAGATATGGTCATGCGTTCTCAAAAAGCTTTAGTGGATGTAGTGGGTACTTTTTTACCTAAAATAGTGAAAATGGATCAGCCTTGATTTAAGTTAAAATTCTGTAGAATACTGAGGGGTAGCTGTAAAAAGTTACTCCTTATTAGTTTTAAGTTAAAATTATTCGAAGGGGATATTATTATAAATATTTTACTAATTTTGGCTAAATATTTTAATAACTTAATCCTTTTAATATGAAAATTAGGTTGACGTTATTATTCCTCTCGTTTACTTCGGTTATTTTTACTCAAAATCTCATACCCGACCCAGGGTTTGAGATGATAAAAGGCTGCCCCAAATTGTATGAATTTGACAGCTTAGTCTATTGGAAAAAATCAAGTTCAAAAGATAAAGACCCTACCAATACCTCCGAATACGGTTTACTTTATCATAAATGTGGTGGACGTGTGCCCCAGACCGATTGGGGATATTATGATACACACTCAGGTGATGGCATGGTGAGTATTGTCGCTTATTTCATCTATACGAAATTAAAAGAGCCGCTGATAAAAGGCAAATCATATCGTTGTTCATTTTGGCTAAAGGTAGGTTCTAAAAAAAATATTGGCTGTTGGTGGCAAACTTATGATGATAAAATCAGTCTTTTTACTTTCAAAGACCAGCCCTTAGATACAATATTAGGCCCCATTAGGCAAACGCCAGCTTATGTTTGGGCGGTTACTGAACCTCATGACACCTCGTGGATTCGCTTTGAAACATGTTATAAAGCAACTGGTGATGATGCTTATATTGGTTTTGGCTATAAAAATACTTTACTTTCATTGGATTGTGATCAACAGACAGGTTCTGCGACTGAGTACCGGCCACCCTTTTTATCAGTGACAAAAGAAAATGCTTTTAGACAATTACCCTTTTTTATTGATGATGTGGAATTGGAACTGTCAGAAGATATTACGTTACCTACCTCAGAACTTGTCGAATTTATATGTAAAGATTCATCGGTTATTCTAAATAAAAGCTCTTATGCTGAAAGAAGAACGAAGGATAATAGCACCGTTTACAAATGGAATACAAAAGCCAGAACACCCAGTATTGAGGTAAAAACGCCTGGGCGTTATTCTCTTCTGGAGCAGTATGGATGCACGAAGAAGCCCGTAAATTATTTAGTAGAGAGGAAGAACTGCTTTTGTGATTTCTACGTTCCCAACTCTTTTTCACCCAATGGGGATAATATCAATGATGTTTTCAAACCTAATTTGGGATGCCTTGATGCTTCCATTATTCAGTATGAACTATCTATTTTTAATCGTTGGGGAAACCTCATATTTAAAACCAATGATGTGAATGTCGCTTGGGACGGAAGCTATAAAAGCAAACAGCTATCCAATGATATTTATTTATGGACTATCCGATACTCAATTAAAATCGGTAAAATAACGCAAGAATACATTGAATCAGGGGATGTTACCCTATTCTAATACTGAAAAAATAGTTGAAAATACTGAGGGGTCGCTGTAAAAAGTTACCCCTATTTTTTATATTGTGGTTATTAACTCATAAATTTTAATAAAAGTGAATATATTAAATAAAGATTATTGGCAGCAGCGGTATGAAAATGGTGATACTGGTTGGGATGTGGGTACTATCACTACGCCTATTAAAGCGTTTATTGACTATTTAGTAACTGTTGAAAATGTGGATAAAAACCTGAAAATATTGATTCCGGGAGCGGGGAGTGGACATGAAGCGGCTTATTTATGGGAGTCGGGTTTTAGGAATATTTACGTATGTGATTGGGCGGCGGATGCTATTCAACGTTTTAAGGATAAATTGCCGCATTTTCCTGATAATCAATTGATTATAGGCGATTTTTTTGAAATAAAGGAGACATTCGATATGATAATAGAACAGACTTTTTTCTGTGCTATTAGTCCCGCTTTGCGTACTCAGTACGCTGAGAAAGTTTCTGCTTTGTTGATTGAAAATAGAGATGAAAACAAGGTTTATTCAGGTGTATTGGTGGGTTTACTTTTTGGTAAAGAGTTTCCTTTTCAAGGTCCTCCATTCGGGGGAACTGAGGTGGAATACAAGCAATATTTTAATCCTTATTTTAGAAAAATAAAGATAGAACCCGCTCATAATTCGATAAAACCGCGAGAAGGTTCGGAATTATGGATAAAATTGAAGAAATAATTAAATTATATGTTTTGAAATTTTATTTGGAAAATAACCTATTTTTAGAATTAAAATTTGAAATAGATTCATTTATGTGTCATAAATGTTAAATTATTCTGTCAAATGCAAAATTTTAATTAAAAAATTATTTTAAATTCAATAATTTTTATATCATTGCCTTGCGCTTCTAATTTACAAAACTTTAACAATTGTTAATATTTGTTTATGCTTATAAATCAAAAAGAGTATTGTACTTTTGCGCTCATACTTGAGTTTATTTTCTTTTTTTAAGAAAATACTTAAGAAAAAATAATGTTATAAACAAATTAGCTCGAAAACAACTATGAGAAACAATGAGCAGAATATTCCGTTTTATTGTTTCGCAGCACTTATCAATATTTAGAAAGGACTCAATTTTACAAATTAAACAATTTAATGAAGAATTTCCAGAGGTTAACAAAACTAAAAAAGCAACTATCATCTAAAGACGGCATAAAAAATTTACTTTCTAAAAACTCATTTGTCCAGATTTCAGCGACCGCTATTATTGCAAGTTCTGCCTTATTTATTTCGGAAGCGACACAATTGACTTCTTTTATTAGTAAAAATGATGAACAAATCACGTTAAGTGCTTTGCCTATTATCAGCCCTACTATTAAGTACGGTTTTGCCTTAGATACATTTAATGTCATTGAAAAAAAGGTTGAGAGCGACGATGTATTCGTGCCGATGCTCATGAAGAGGGGTCTGTCGCATCGAGTTGCCGATAGCCTTACCAAACAAGCGAAACAATATTATGATTTCGATAAAATCATCAATGGGAAACCTTATACCATCCTGATGCGCGACCCACGAATGGGTTATGATTATTTTATCTACGAACCCGATTCAAAAAGGTACATCGTTTTTGATTTGAAGACCCCCTCAGTAAAAGAGGTGAAAAAAGAGGTCACACTCCGAGAATTTGAGGCTTCGGGCAAAATCAACGGCTCACTTTGGGAAACTATGGTTGCTAACGGCATGAGTTACGAATTGACGGATAAAGTGGAAGATGCTTTAAAATACCAGTTCGATTTGCGTAAGTTTCAAGATGGGGATGAGTACAAAATCATTTGGGAAGAGGAAGTAGTTGAAGGCCGTTCTGTGGGTGTAAAATGCATGAAAGCGGCATATTTTAAAGAAAAAGAAGAGAAAGAACCTATTTATGCTATTTACTTCGATAATGGTGAAGAGAAAGGCTGGTATGCTAAAAATGGCTTGCCCATGCGCGACGGTTTTTTAAAATCACCTTTGAGATATAGCAATATCACATCGCATTACAGCATGAATCGGATGCACCCGATTTTAGGATATAATCGCCCACATTTCGGCACTGATTATGCTGCGCCACAGGGTACACCGATTATGGCAGTTGCAGATGGGGTAGTGACAGCTGCAACTTATGAAGGTGGCAATGGCAATTATGTGAAAATCAAACACATGAAGCCTTATGAATCGCAATATCTGCACATGAGCCGTTTTGCGAAGGGTATTTCATCGGGTACGCATGTAAAACAAGGTGAAATTATTGGGTATGTAGGTCAAACAGGTTTGGCAACGGGACCGCATGTATGTTTCCGTTTTTGGAAAAATGGTTCTCAAGTCAATCATTTGAAGGAGAAATTACCTCAAATATCTACTTTTTCTACTGCCGATGCTTCGAAATTTAAATCATTATCAAGTACCATGATAGAAAGATTGAATAAAATTCCTTTCTTGAATGATGATGAAATGAAAGAGCGTAGAAAGCTGTTCAATGCTTTGCGAGGAAAACCATAAGCTGAGTCTTTATTAAAAAAACTGATTTATATCTGAAAATGCAATCTCTTGTTTTAGGGATTGCATTTTTCATTTGTTTATATACTACCGTGGATGGACAGGCACTTATTGAGCTCTCAATTACGTATTTTAAATTCTTTAATCAACGAAATATCAATATCTCGAAATTCAGTTTTAAAATCTTTCTCTTTTTCAATAGTTGCATATGGATAAAATTTATTTAATTCTTCTTCATAAATTTTGCCATACCCTTTTTC
>JANPHO010000776.1:0-4467 GCA_031424515.1 Saprospiraceae bacterium | reverse complement strand
ACCCGCATCTGATTTTAGGTTATCAAATATCAAATACTTCTTTTTATCAGCAGATTCAATAAGTTTCACATTCCCAGAAGTAGTATGCGCTCCACTTGAAAAAGCGCCTGAAAACAAAATTTTATCCGTTGCCTCTAAAGTTACAGTAGGTAATGTAGATACTTCATTGTCTTTTTTACAAGCTGCAAAAAGCATACTCAGGCAAAAAAGAGCAGAGAATAATTTGTTCATTTGCTTTAAAATTTTAAAAGTTATTTAATTTAAAATACATTAACAAACACAAATATCCGTTTCAATTATTGCGAAAGTATCACAAGAAGTTTTTAAACAAATTCTTTACCCCTCAGTACAAAACCTTTAAATAGCCGTCAAACCACCATCCACAGCCACTGATTGACCATTCATAAAAGAAGATTTTTCGGAACATAAAAACATGACTACATTGCATATTTCATCAGCTGTTCCCAAACGACGCATGGGGTTCATCATCACCAATCGCTGACCATATTCTGGGTCTTGCATGATGCTATTTTGAACCATCGGCGTATCCGCAAACGAAGGGCAAACGGCATTAACTCGTATATTTTTTGAGGCATATTCGAGAGCAGCCGTTTTAGTAATCCCGATGACCGCGTGTTTACTGGCAGCATAAGCCACATTACCTGGTACCGCGCCCAAGCCCGCTTTTGAAGCAATATTGACCACGACCCCGCCTTTAGCAGCCAGCAAGTAAGGTAATTCATATTTCATACACAACCAGACACCTTTTGCGTTGATATTCATGACTTTATCCCACATATCTTCTTCAAAATCATGGGTTTTGGTGCGCATCGAATTGCCCGCAATACCTGCATTATTGATACAAATATCCAATCTACCGAAGGTTTCAACACCCTTTTCAATCATATTTTGTACATCAATGGCATTGCTGACATCACATTTTGTAAAAAATGCTTGCCCACCTTTTTCACGAATGGTATTGGCTACAGCTTCGCCATCTTTAATATTCACATCAGAAAGAATAAGCAATGCGCCTTGGTCGGCGAATAATTCGGCTAAGGTTTTACCAAATCCCGTAGCAGAACCTGTTATGAGTACGACTTTATTTTTAAATTCCATTTTTTGTTGAGTTCTATTAATTCTAAATTTTAATACCTTTTCATACTTTTTTGTTTTCAAAAATGGGTAATTATCCATTTTTGAATAAGAAGGAAGCAATTTCAACAAAAACTTTCACTTCTTCATATTATTTTTGTTAAAAAAATAGTTTGAAACACCTTCCTGATTCTTTTTTACAGCAAATAAAGGCTGATTTGGGCGACGAATTACCCTTATTTCTTCAAGCATTGGAGGGAAAACCACCCGTATCAGTGCGGTTCAATCCCTTTAAAAATAATTCCCAAAAATTGGCTTTTGATAGCCTAATTACGTGGCATACTGTCCCGCAAAGCGCGATGGCACAAGATGCGCTCAAGGGGGTATATTTGAATGAACGCCCCAGTTTTACGCTCGACCCATCGTTTCATGCGGGTGCGTATTATGTGCAAGAAGCCAGCTCCATGTTTATTGCCGAAGCCATTTCACAAAGTATTGATAATGAAACACTTAATAAACCTTTGACAGCTCTTGACCTATGCGCTGCACCGGGTGGAAAGTCCACACTTTTGGCGTCTATTTTAAGTAAAAATAGCCTTTTGGTGGCGAATGAAGTGATTAAAAATCGGGTTGAAATTTTAAAAGAAAATATACATAAATGGGGCATCCCGAATGCAGTTATCAGCAACCATGATTCCGAAGATTTTGAGGGTTTGGAAGGCTTTTTTGATATTGTTTTGGTGGATGCGCCGTGCAGTGGCGAGGGTCTTTTTAGAAAAGATGAAAGAGCAATCGGCGAGTGGTCACCTGAGAGTGTCCAGACTTGTTCGGCACGCCAAAAACGCATATTGGCGAACGCCGTAAAATTGGTGAAATCGGGCGGTATTTTACTGTATTCGACCTGCACATACAATGATTTTGAGAATAAAAACAATGCTCTTTTTCTTTCTGAAAGTGTGGGTTTTCAATCAGTTAAGCTCAATACTGAGGGGTTTGGAATCGTTGAAAAAACGTGGCAAAATGAAGCTCAAAATCCAGTTTATGGCTATCAATTTTATCCCCATAAAATACGAGGTGAAGGTTTCTTTTTAAGCGTTTTTAAAAATAACTCTTTTGAAAAAAATAGCTTAACTATACCTAAATTGAGCCTCACAAAATTGCCTAAAAAGCAGTTTGAAATTGCTCAAAAATGGTTGAAAAATGCCGACGATTTTGAATTTTTTATCAAAGGAAATGAAGAGATTTTTATCGTTTTAAAAGAAAATATCAATCATATTGCCTTGATTGACAAGGTTTTAAAACGAAAATCATTGGGAACAGTAATTGGTGAAATAAAAGGAACGGATTTTATCCCATCGCATGAGTTGGCTTTGAGCGTGGCAATTTCTGATGCCATTCCGTTTGTGGATTTAGTTAAAACTAATGCCTTAAAATTTTTAAAAAAGGAGGAAATTGATATACCTGAAAACACGTCACAGGGTTGGACTTTAGCCCGTTACGAAGGGCTGAATTTGGGCTGGATGAAGGTTTTAAAAAATAGAATAAACAACTACCTGCCCAAAGATTTTAGGATTCGGATGGAGATACCTGCGTAAGCTTTATTTCCCCCTTTTTAATAAAATATTGAACCCCCTCAGTATAGTGCCACCATCGAGCCTTTCATTGAGGGTTTCTATGACTTGTTCTGAGCCATCGTTTTTATAAATATATACTTTTTCATTGTTCAAATCTATCAACCAACCCAAGAGAGCACCATTGAGCATATACTCTTTCATGCGGAGTTTCATCGTATTAGCATTATCGGATTCGGTCAAAAACTCGACGAAAAAATCAGGCGCTACTTCCAATAAATGCTCCGTTTGGCGACTCATTTTGTAGGGTTTTACCCACGATACTGAGGGGTGACGAATGGCACCGTTGGGTAAAATAAATCCCGTTTTTCCACTTAAAACAATGCCTTCGTTCACATTTTCATTCCATTCAATAAGGTTTTCTTGAATTTTATTACAAATTTGGTTGTGTTTCTGACGCATGGGTATTTTTAAAACCACGCTGCCATTGGTATTCATTTCACAAATAAGGCTGGGATTTAATTGGCTGAATGCCAATAAATCGGAAGGAGACATGCGTTCTAAAGGCATAAAAGTAATAGCTGACATAATGGGAATTTTTGAACAAATGTATTAAAAAAAGCTAATTACGTGTTGTTGATGTAGCAACAGTATGAAAATTAAAGAAAAAAATAGACATTTACCTCCTCATTTCAAATATTTTAAAATGGTATTAACTTTTCAATCATACGACCTTCAGATGCGGCACCCGTTTCGCATTTCCAATTTTTCGCGCACTTCTACGGCTATTGTTTTAACTCAAATTGAATGCAATGGTTTTGTGGGTTTGGGTGAAGCGACGATGCCGCCTTATTTCGGTGAAAATATTGAGACTATTTCAGCTTTTTTAACAAAAGCTCAAAGTATATTAAAACGCTATACATATCCCTTTGATATGCAAGAAATTATGTTTGAAATCGATTTACTGGCTGAAAAAAACACGGCGGCTAAAGCGTCCATTGATATTGCGTTACATGATTTAAAAGGTAAAATTGAGGGTATTCCAGTTTGGAAAATGCTGGGTTCTGAACCTCAAAATATGCCCATTACGAGTTGTACACTGGGCATTGATACCCCCTCAGTATTGCGACAAAAAGTGGAAGAAGCAGCTGATTTCAAGGTTTTAAAAATAAAATTAGGGTCTGATGATGATAAAAAAATCATCAATACGATTCGTGAAATGACGGATAAACCGCTTTATGTGGATGCTAACCAAGGTTGGAAGGATAAGCATTTTGCCTTGGATATGGCGCATTGGGTGGCTTCGCAAGGAGTTGAACTCATCGAACAACCCATGCCCAAGGAAGATATTGACGGGAATGCTTTTGTTACTGAGGGGTCACCCATTCCAACGGTGGCGGATGAATCGTTTCAAAGAATCAAGGATTTTGATAAAATAAAAGGGGCTTTTAAAGGTATTAATATCAAATTAATGAAATGTACGGGGCTGACAGAGGGTTTGGAAATGGTGCATGAAGCCCGTAAAAGGGGTTTAAAAATATTGATTGGTTGCATGAGTGAAACGAGTTGCGCCATTATGGCGGGGGCTGCTCTCGCTCCGCAATGCGATTGGGTGGATTTGGATGGGCCTTGGTTAGTGTCCAATAACCCTTATCCGACGCCAATACTGAGGGGGGGTAAAATTCAGTTGACAGATAAAGCGGGTTTGGGTTTTGAATAGAAAAATTTTAATGTATAATAGAGACCTCAACTTTCCAAAAGTTTAAAACTTTTGGAAAGTTCATTTGAAATAATTGGCTAT
>JANPHO010000775.1:0-6487 GCA_031424515.1 Saprospiraceae bacterium | reverse complement strand
AAAAGATAATGGGGAAGTACGATTTGCGTATTATCTCTATTATGATGCTAAAATGAAATTAAATATTTATAATTCATCTGGTCAATTAGTCGAGCAACAAGAGGTGACTCAGATGACAGGAAATAATAATCTGTATTGGCGGGACGCCGCATCAAAAGGGCTATTTTTATATAATCTCTATTTAAATGGCAAACTTTGGAATTCAGGAAAATTGGTGAAAGAATAATTTTGGGATTTAAGATGGAAGATTTAAGATTTAAGACGTGAGATTTTAAGATAATTAAATAACCAACCTTAAATCTTAAATCTTAAATCACAACTCCCGTTTCTTCAAAGCATTCACCGCAAAATCAACTGCGCGTGCTGTCAATGCCATATACGTCAATGAAGGATTGACACAACTGCTTGAGACCATGCTCGCACCATCAGTGACAAATACATTTTTACAATCGTGGACTTGATTATAAGCATTGAGAACGGATGCTTTAGGGTCTTTTCCCATCCTTGCTGAACCCATTTCATGAATACTTCCGCCTAAAGTAGCATTATTATCGTATGATTTAACATTTTTACAACCCGCTGCTTCAAGCATTTCAATCGCATCATTTCTCATGTCTTGCTTCATGAGGCGTTCATTTTCCTTGAATTCTGCATCAAATGTTATCGTGGGTTGTCCCCATTTGTCCTTTTTATCAAAATTTAGCTTCATGTAGTTGTCATAATACGGCAAACACTCACCAAAAGATGCCATTCCCACTGACCATTGACCGGGTTCAGTCGCTAAATTTTTGAAATCTTCTCCGAAGCCCGATTCATTCACTACGCGTTGCCAACCCTGCCGCCCAGCCCCACCTTGATACCCAAAACCTCGGATATAATCCCGTTTATCGGCGCCAATATTTCTGAAACGGGGTATGTAAAACCCGTTCGGTCGCCGACCAAATGTATATGAATCTTCAAATCCTTCTATAATGCCAGAAGCACCCACCTGCGATTGATGATCCATCAAATAATGCCCCAAAACGCCTGAAGAATTACCCAAACCTTCAGAATACTGAGGGGGTCTTGAATTCATCAAAATCCAAGTAGAACTTATAGTAGAAGCGCAAACAAAGACGACTTTAGCATAAAATTCATGTTGCTCACTCGTTTCGCTATCAATGACTAAAACTCCTTTTGCTTTACCCGTTTTTTTATCCAATAAAATGGAATTGACAATGGATTGAGGCCTTAAAGTCAATCTTTTTGTTGCCATTGCGGCGGGTAGAGTAGAGGATTGTGATGAAAAATAAGCACTATATGGGCAACCATTCATGCACATATTGCGGTATTGGCAAGCCAAGCGGTTGTTATGTGCTTGAGTTAAATTGGCAGTACGCCCGATAGTAAAATGTCTATTTTTAAACTGTTTTTCGAGCCTCAGTTTCAATGACTTTTCAACAATATTCAAGTCCATCGGTGGTAATAGAGACTGGTCAGGGAAATGGTCTAAACCCAAGTTTTCACCCGAAATGCCCACAAATTTTTCAACATAATCATACCATTTTACCAAATCATTGTATCGAATGGGCCAATCAGCGCCCACACCATCTTTAGCGTTGGCTTCAAAATCCATCGGGCTAAGGCGATAACTTTGCCTGCCCCATAAAATGGATTTTCCGCCTACGATATTGGGTCGAAACCAATCAAAACGCTTTGTTTCGGTGTAAAGAGCATCAATATCTTTAAACCAATAATCCTTCGTTCGTTCAGTCAAATAAGGCTTTCTGACGTGAATGGGATACTCCTCCTTTTCAAGTAAAGTTCTTTTTTCACGGTGCTCATACGACCACGGATCTAAGTTAGATTGTCCATATCCCGTGATGTGTTCGAGGGGCTTACCTCTATCTAAAAGCAGGACTTTAAGCCCTTTTTCCGTCAATTCCTTTGCCGCCCAACCGCCACTGATGCCCGAACCAACTACAATGGCATCGTATGTTTTCTTTTTCTCTGATAAATTCAAATTTGACATATAATCTTCTGTTGTGTATTTATAGACGTTTTAAAAGTCGCTCACCCTTAAATTATGACGCATCAATAACGCTCTCAAATATACATCACTTGACGGTACCCCTCAGTATTTTTAGAAGAAATGGCAGTATTGACCTATGTAAAACAAATAGTGCCGGTGTGAGTTCAAGTCACAACGACACCATCTGTTTTACTGAAATTTCAAATGAATAAAAAAGCGGATTGTGTCAAACCAATTTTTTGAAATTTTCAAGACAAACTTTCGAATCAGCAAGGGGAGAAACCACATAATCCTCTATTTCAACAATCAGCATCTTTAAACCCGCCATTTTTTTATTCTCCATTATGCCCTTAAAGTCAACGTCGCCTATGCCGATAATGCATGAAGTATGCTTTTTATCCGATGTGCCGCGCTTATTGCCATCTTTCATGTGGCTTAATTCAAAGCGTTTTGGAAACTTTTTGAACCAATCGAGGGGATTTTGATTGGCATAAACAACCCAACCCATATCCATTTCGATGGTCAGATTTTTTGCATCCACGGTTCTGAGCATGGTATCAAACATCGTTTCAGTGCCCAATAAATTAAACTCAAAATCATGATTGTGGTAGCCTAATTTCAAGCCATTTTTATTAAAATATTCACCCGTTTTGTTCATCACATCGCATAAGTTTTTGAAGGCATCAAGGCTTTCCATATCCTCTTTGATGATAGAAGAACTGACAAAATACTTTTGCCCGACGGTGTGAGCATCATCCACTATTTTTTTGAAATCATCCGTAAAATCGCCTTTTGCCTTCTCAAAATCTGTGGATTTCAAGACAAAATGCGCTGATGGCATTGTCAAACCTGACTCGGCAAGCATCTTTTTAGTTGCTTGTGCATCACCTGTACCTTGCCATTTTCGATTGCCAAAGCCATAACCTTCGACATAATTATAGCCCATTTTCGATAATTCTTTCAAAGTACTGAGGGGGTCTTTTTTCAAATCGTCCCGCACACTATATAGTTGAATACCGAATTGAGGGCTTTTTTTCCATTCAAAATTGGGTGCCACAAAAGCACTTCCCGCAACTGCCAAGCTGGCATTTTTAATAAAATTACGTCTGTCCATTTTTCTTGTTTTTAATTGAAATAAAATTAGCTAAAAAAATGAAGTTGGGTTCATATTTTAAATTTTAATTTTGTAACAAAATAAATATATTGAGTTTCAAGTGGTTTCAAAGGGGTTTCAATGTTCAATAGTTAATATTATATTTTCATATAATAAAGTGCATTAGTCCCCGTTCTTTAAAATTAAAACCTAATTTCATTCACTTTCAAAATTAACGAAAAATGTCAACGGTTACTAATCGTCTTAGCTTTTGCCTTTGCTTTTTATTTTTCTTTCCCTTACTTGTTTCGGCTCAAAAAAACAAGGAAATCAAAGAGTGCCATTTGAAAGAATCTCGAAGCACTTACACCATTGAAAATGGTATGCTTAATGGAGAATATTTATCTTTTCATCCCAATGGAGTGAAAAGGGCAGAAGGGCAATTTGAGCACAATATGCGCTCAGGGTTATGGACTATTTGGGATTCTACTGGTAATATGCTTCATAAAAGATTGTATAGTGGTGTCTATGCTTACAATGTTATTTTTCCTGTTTTAAATGAAAAAGATGCTGATTTTGTTACAAAATCTCCCATTTTGAAGCAAAATACTGAGGGGTATCTCGAATTTCCTCCGACTAAAGATTCTGAAATAATGTTTTCAAAAAGGTATTGGAGGCAAATAATAAGCAAAAAGCAGAATCCCGCTTTATTTGAAAACGACCACTTTTTTAGCTTGCTAAAACAAGGCATTTCAAATGAAAAAATCAAAGCATATTCAGTTCAAGATGATAGATTTACCACCATTTTAGATGCAAATGACTTTATAAAAAAAGTGGATAGCCTCGATTATGAAGTAGTGAGTTATCGGTTAAAAGAACATTACTCATTTAATGTACGTCATCAGACGGGGCAAACTACTATTTTAGGGCTTGCGGTTGTTGCTCGTTTAAAAAATAGTAATAACCCTTTGCAGGATACTACACTATTTTGGGTGAATATTCCTTCCATAAGAAAAGTGTTGGCAAAAGAAAAAGTAGTAGTTTCAGGTTTGCCAACAGACATCAAAACGTATGATGATTTATTTTTTAAAAGGTATTTTTCAAGCAAAATATATAAAGAGTCGAATGTGAAAAATCAAGATTTAGAAAATTATGTCGCTATCGGTAATCTTGAAGAAACAAGAGAAAAGATTGAAATAGACTTGATTGAATCTGAACATAATTTTTGGGTTCATTCCTTGAATTTATACGCTAAAAGATAAGTTTAATCTCATTTTTAAGAGATAAAATAAGCCTTCTGATACGTTCAGTGGGCTTATTTTATTTAAAAAATACTATTTTTAGGCTCATTTTTGAATAGATACATTTTATGGAAAAAAATAAAATAACCGTTGAAATTTGCGCTCATTCTATTACTTCAGCTTTGGTTGCGCAAGAAGGCGGGGCGAATAGGATTGAATTATGTGCGGTGATTGAAGTGGGCGGTGTGACGCCAAGCTCTGCTACTTTGACGGAGGTGAAAAAGAGGTTAAATATCCCTGTTTGTGTTTTGATACGTCCACGAGCGGGTGATTTTTTATATTCTGATATTGAATACGATATCATAAAAAAGGACATTCTTTTCTGTAAAGAATTGGGTTTAGATGGGGTAGTAGTCGGTATTTTAAAAGAAAATAAGGAGTTGGATGTCGATAAAATGCGTGAAATGCTCCAATTAGCGCGACCTATGCAAGTGGCTTGTCACCGTGCTTTTGACCAAACGCCTGACGGATTGGTGGCGATGGAGCAATTGATTGAACTGGGTTACGATAGGATTTTGACTTGCGGACAAGCCGAAAGTGTCGTCGCAGGAAAAGACAAACTCAAGCAGCTAATTGAAAAATCCAATGGGCGCATTGCTATCATGCCGGGTAACGGTGTCACCACTGAAAACATAAGTGATATATTGAATCACACCCAAGCAAAAGACATTCATTTGACAGCTAAACAATTGATAATCAGCCAAATGCGCAATGAAAAAGATGCGTTGTTTGGTATCAAAGACGCTATTAATAATAATTACTATGAAACAAGTTTGGAGATTGTGAAGCAGGCGGTGGCTTTGGTGAATGGCTAAAAAGAGCTGTGCCATCTCGATATTCGGAATGGCACAGTTATTTTAAAATTTCATAAATTCATCAATTTGAGCATCAATCGCTTTGAGGGCAGCCTCGTCGGAGATATTTTTATCGGTATCTAATATTTTATTGAAAGCTGAAATAGGTAATAAATTGGGTAAAACACTTACGCCCATGAACATCATTACGGATGTAAAATGCTCCAAACCTCGAATATTACCAGCCCGACCAGTCGCAACACCTACTAAAGCCGCTTTTTTACCTTTAAAAATGGACATTTTAGAACGAATGGAAGCGGCATCTATAAAAAGCTTCAAAATACCGGGGTAACTGCCATTGTATTCGGGTATGACGAAAAGGAATTTTTCGGTCGGAATCAATAATTCATCCTCTATTTTCTGAAATTCAGTCGAAATTGTGTCCTTTTTGTACATAGTTGACCCATACAAATCGTTGGGCAAATCTTCTAAACTGAAAAGACTTACAAATTGGTCAGTTTTCTCTTGAATGCGTTTTTGATAATGCTTGGATAGAAAATAGGTTAAATTATCCTTTCTATCCGTTCCTGATATGATGGTTATCATTTTTTTTTAATCAATTATGTTCGTTGATTATTCGTCTTTAACATTTTTACTTTCTAAATGTTCCAAATTTTTAAAAATACTGAAAATGGTTTTACCGTAATTTCGGGAATCAAAAAAATGAGCGTGATTTTTAAAATTGTGATTCGGGTTGTGTTCCATCACAAACCAGCCATCCCCCCTCAGTAAATTCTTCTCAAATATCTTATCTGGGATGCTGTCCAAAGCAGGTAAACCATAAGGAGGCCCCGCAAAAATATAATCATATTTTTCCCAAGCCCGTTCCACAAATTTGAAAACATCGCTTGGAATGATGCGGATATTGTCCTTTATTTTAAGTGTTTCAGCCGTTTTTCTGACGAAATCTATCGCAGGTCCGTGTTTGTCCACGTAGGTCACATCTGTACTACCTCTTGAAATAAATTCATAACTATGGTTGCCGGTGCCACCAAATAAGTCTAAAACCTTTAATTCTTCAAAATCAAAAGTATTGTTCAATATATTAAAAAGCCCCTCTTTTGCGAAATCTGTAGTCGGGCGAGTAGGCCAATTATCGGCAGGAGGATTGAAACGTCTTCCTTTAAATTTTCCTGAAATAATTCTCATATTATTGGTGCTTGGTTTTTAGTGCTTGGTGCTTAGTACAAGAGTGAGCCAAGCACCAAGCACTAAAAACCAAGCACCA
>JANPHO010000774.1:0-8792 GCA_031424515.1 Saprospiraceae bacterium | reverse complement strand
CGACGGGTACTCAGGCTTTAGATTCATTGGATAGAGCTGTGTTGCGCCGTTCTGGAAATGATTTTGACGTTAATCCCCCCCTCAGTATTAAAGCTACGGAGGATGGTTTTAGGAGCGACAGGGTACAATATCGTTTGGTGGATACGGTTGTTAATCAGATTTTATATTCTAAAATCCTTATCTATTCCGAGATTCCCGAATCAGCCAAATATACCGCCACTTTTACGCCCGTGGGTGAGGGAAAAGGCAATTATATTCAAGTGCCAACGGCTGTGAATGGGCGGGTATATCAATGGATTGCACCTGAAAAGGGCATTTCGAGAGGCAATTTTGAGCCGATTAAAAAGCTCACCCCGCCGAATCAGCAACAAATGATGTCATTGGGCATGAATTATCAGCTTTCACCCACGGCTCAATTTTTCACTGAAATAGCCTTGAGTAAGAAAGATTTAAACAGATTTTCTACGCTTGGAGACTCTACTAACTTGGGTTTAGCGATTTTTTCGGGGCTTACTAAGCGTTTTGAATGGGGTGATAAAAAAGGTTGGACGGTAGAGACTTCCATAAAAACAGAATTGACGCAGAAGAATTTCAAACCGCTAAATCCTTATCGGGCGGCTGAATATACGCGCGATTGGAATATTGGCGCGGCGAGCAGTGGCACTAATAATACAATCGGTAATTTAAATCAGAATCAAGTGGCTGCCAGTGAAATTTTTTGGGTTGGTAATGTCCAAATGATTAGAAAAAATTGGTTTTCAATGAGTTATGATTATAGCCAGTACAGTCGTCAAGCCTTGTACAGTGGTCAACGCCAAGCAGCACGTTTTAATTTTGATAAAAAAGATTGGCGAATTGTGGCGGATGTCAATGATTTAAGAACGGATAATAAGGCTTTCATAACCAATAATAATGCTGAAAAAACGCATTTTTCACGCCCGAAATTGGACATTAGTAAAACGCTGAAAAAGAATATTAAAATAGGCATTTATGCGGAAAGAGAAAAAAATGAGCGATTGGATGCTTTGAAAGATACGCTCACGAGAGCCAGTTTTTACTATGATTTGTTAAAAGCGTATTTTGAAAAAAATGACGAAGGTGGGGGAGGTTTCGGCGTCAATTATTCACAACGCTTGGATTATCAACCGATTACAAATAGTTTTTTTCAAATATCGAAAGTGAATGAGTTGAATGTGAATGGTAGTTTTAATAAAAATGAACATTCTCAACTCTCATGGAATATGGCTTATCGGGATTTGAAAGTGAATGATACCACTAAAACGACTTTAAAATCGCAGCAAACGTATTTAGGGCGATTGGAATACAATTTTAATGCTTTTAAAAATGCGATTTATGGCAATACATTGTACGAAATCGGGTCGGGTCAAGAGCAGAAATTGGAATATCAATATGTGAAAGTGAATAAGGGCGAGGGGCAATATATTTGGCGCAACAGGAATACGGATACCATTCCGCAATTGGATGAATTTGAGATTGCACCCTTTCAAGACCAAGCGGATTATGTGCGGGTGACGTTGTTGACAAATCAATTTATCCGCACCAATAATGTCAATTTTTCGCAAAGTTTGCGGTTTGAGCCGCGCAATGTTTGGAGTGATAAAAAGGGTATTTTCTTGTTTTTAAAACGATTTTCAACCAATTCTGCGGTGCAAATCAATCGGCGAGTGAAAAATGGTGACCCCTCAGTATCTCAGTGGAATCCGCTTGAATTGCGGATTGCTGATAGCTCTTTGGTGGCTTTGAATACGTCCATGCGGAACTCTTTGTTTTTTAATCGGTCAAGCCCGATATGGGATTTTGAATTGGGGCAATTGGATAATCGGGGGCGGGTGGTGCTGGTGACGGGCTACGAGGAGCGCGACCGCGATGAGTTGTTTTTCAGAAATCGCATCAATATTGGGCGGTTGCTTTCTATTCAAAATTATGTGGCAACGGGGCATCAAGGGAATAATTCGGAGGGTTTTAAAAACCGCAATTATAACCTTTCACTCACGAAAATTGAACCTGAATTGACTTGGATGATGGGCTCAAATTTCAGGTTGGTGACGGCTTTTAAATATAAAAAAGGCATTAATATTTTAAAAGAAAATGGGGAAACCATTGAAAATCAAGATATTTCAGCCGAGGCGACTTGGAATCAATCAACTAATGCCCAATTTAGAACAAAATTCAGCATTGTTCAAGTTGCTTTTACAGGAGAGCGAAATACGCCCATAGAATTCGCCTTGCTTGAAGGATTGCAAAATGGTAAAAACTATTTATGGAATTTGACTTTAGATAAGGTTTTATCAAAAAATATCTTTTTGAATATCAGTTATGAAGGTCGTAAAACAGGTGTCGTTAGGACGGTGCATGTGGGCAGGGCTTCGGTGAGGGCGAATTTTTAAGCTAAGTTATTTTTAGAAAACCCGTGTCACCGCTATAAAGCGGTGGCACGGATTGATATTATTTTAATAAAAATTTTCTCTTGTATCCGTGCTACCGCCTTTAAGCGGTGACACGGGTTTGGAAGTGCCAAGGTAGAATTATGTATATGATTTCTATTTCTTCATTTTCAAATATTTAAAATCAAAAACCTCCTTGGAGGCGCCTTCACGACGAAGCTGCTCAAGCCGTTCTTTTGCCTCTTGTACTGAGGGGGTATGTCCTTCTTCGATATGCCACAAGACGACCATAGCATCGGTTGGTTTTTCAAACCAATTACGGCGATTGCGCATAACTTCTACATGCCTTCCATCAAAAGCAAATTTTTCAAGCGCATCTATACTATCCCAAACTGAAAGGTTGACGATGATGCGGTCGTCATCAAAAGGGCGAAAATTAGTGGCATTATTATCATCGCCTTTGAGCCGCCAAACGAAGCCTTCGCTGGCTTCGGCAAGGGCATTTACTTCGTCGAGTTGGGCAACGAAATCTGCCATGACTGGGTCGTTGATGTCTTCGACAAGCATTCGAGAAATATTGAGCTGTGCTAACCATTGTTTTTTCATAAATATAAAAATTATATTTTATATAGAGTTTTATTTTTAGTTTCGTAGTTTCAAATAACACTCTTTTCTAAATTTTAAAAAAGCAAAAATGATTAACCGTTTATATTCAATAATAGCTGGGCTTGTGCTGATTACAAGTTGCCAATGTATGAAATCAAATGTAAAAAATATATTGGCAGATGAAAAAACAAGTGTGGGCTTTTGGCTTACCAACCCCGACCGCAGTGCGGTTTTTACGCAACAGGCAAATTTATTGATAAAAGATAGCAGTTTTAATAATAACGCCAGTATTGATATTGATTTTAGTAAAAAATATCAAAAAATGGATGGTTTTGGGGCTACTTTGACGGGCGGTAGTGCCTTTGTCATCAATCAAAAATTGACTGCTATTCAACGAGATTCGCTTTTAAAAGAACTTTTTTCAATTGAAAATAAGGGTATCGGTATCAGCTATTTGAGGTTGAGCATTGGGGCATCGGACATGAGCGCTAAATCTTTTACTTACGATGATATGCCTCAAGGTCAGACGGATACGGCTATGCAATATTTTAGCATAAATGAAGAAAAAAAAGATTTAATACCCGTTTTAAAACAAATATTGAAGCTGAATCCGAAGATTAAAATATTGGGAAGCCCGTGGTCGCCGCCCACTTGGATGAAGTCGAATAATAGTTTTATTGGTGGCAAATTATTGCCTCAATATTATGCGAGTTACGCGCGGTATTTCGTGAAATATATTCAAGCAATGAAGCAAGAAGGTATTGAAATAGATGCGATTACTATACAAAACGAACCTGAAAACCCTAAAAATGAACCCAGTCTGTTGATGACTGCTGATGAACAAAAAGATTTTATAAAATATCATTTGGGACCTTTATTTAAAAAAGAGGGAATTGACACTAAAATTATTCTTTTTGACCATAATTGCGATCATCCAGAGTACCCCCTCAGTATTTTGAACGATTTGGAGGCGAAAAAGTACATTGATGGTTCGGCTTTTCATATGTATTTAGGGGATATAGACGCAATGGGAAAAGTGCATGATGCGCACCCCGATAAGAACGTATATTTCACGGAACAATGGACTTCGGCAAGGGGACAATTTGGTGGTGATGTGGCTTGGGCGGTTAAAAATTTGATTATTGGGGCGTCTCGCAATTGGAGTAGAAATGTGTTACAATGGAACCTGGCTAACGATGAAAATTTTGGCCCGCATACTGAGGGGGGGTGTACAGAGTGCCTTGGAGCAGTCACTATTGGCAATGAAATCAAGCGCAATCCTGCGTATTATATCATTGCTCACGCTTCCAAATTTGTAAGACCTAATTCTGTCCGGATTGCATCGAATATGGTGAAAAGCTTGCCTAACGTGGCATTTTTAACGCCAGAAGGTCAAAAAGTAGTGATTGTCTTGAATGACAGTGCAAATGTGCAAAGTTTTAATATAAAAATTGGTAGTAAAATGACAAGTGCTTCCCTTGCTGCGGGTGCAGTAGGAACGTTTGTGTGGTGACTTTAAAATACAAAATGTTTTTAATTTAAAACATTTTTTTGAAAATAATGCTTTAACTTTGTGGTTAAAAATAGTAATAAAATGGCTTCTTATCTTGATGAATTGAATGATGTACAACGGGCTGCGGTGACAAATACTGAGGGGCCTGTGTTAGTAGTGGCGGGACCCGGTTCAGGTAAGACGCGTGTGTTGACTTACCGTATATCGCATTTGATAGAAAAAGGCGTTGCGCCGTGGGAAATATTGGCGTTGACGTTCACGAATAAGGCGGCGCGGGAGATGAAAGACCGTATTGAAAAGGTGGTAGGCACGAAGGCGCAGCGGGTGTGGGCGGGCACTTTTCACTCTATTTTTGCTCGGATACTGAGGGGGGAGGCTGAACGAATTGGCTACCCATCGAATTTCACGATTTATGATTCGGATGATTCAAAAAGCCTTTTGCGCTCGATTATCAAGGATTTGAATTTGACAAAGGATATTTATAATGAAAATGCCATTTTAACGCGTATTTCATCTGCCAAATCCAATTTGATTTCACCGAAAGCGTATGAGCAAAATGTGGATTTGATGGCACAAGACCGCTCTACGAAGCGGCCGTATATTTATCGCATTTACGCTGAATACTCGATGCGTTGTAAAAGGGCGGGGGCGATGGATTTTGATGATTTATTGTATCAAATGTATGTGCTTTTGCATCAACATCCCGAAGTAGCAGATAAATTGAGGGCGCGTTTTAGGTATTTATTGGTTGATGAGTTTCAGGATACCAATTTTTTACAATATTCGATTGTTAAAAAGTTGGTTGTGTATCCTGGAAGTACTCAAAATGTATGTGTGGTGGGTGATGATGCGCAGTCTATCTATGCGTTTAGAGGGGCTACTATTGATAATATTTTAGATTTTGAAAAGGATTTTAATAATCTACAAACTTTTAAACTTGAACAAAATTATCGCTCGACGCATCATATTGTAGAAGCAGCGAATGAAGTAATTATGTACAATAAAAAGCAAATTCGCAAGACGATTTGGACGGATAAATTGGCAGAACAGCGCATAAAAGTTGTTAAAACGCAGAGCGACCAAGAGGAAGCCAAGCGGGTGGCAGATTTAATTTTGGAGCAAAAAAATAGGTATCATTTGAGCAATAGGGATTTTGCGATTTTATATAGAACAAATTCGCAATCACGCCCTTTTGAGGAGGCTTTGCGCCGTTTAAATTTGACTTATCGGGTATATGGAGGCATGTCATTTTATCAACGAAAAGAGGTAAAAGACGTAATTGCCTACCTTCGTTTGATAGTGAATCAGAACGATGATGAAGCTTTGCGCCGCATAATTAATCTGCCAAGACGAGGAATCGGCGATGCTACGGTGGATAAAATAAGCCAATTGGCTTCTGAAAAAAATATAACGCTGTGGTCGGCACTCCCTCAGTATGAAGGTACGCCACGGGAGCGCAATGCACTGAATAATTTCACAGCACTTATTAACGCATTTATTTCAAGAGAAAAAAAGGCAAATGCCTACGAAATAGCCACTTATATCGTCAAGCAATCGGGCATAATGGATATGCTCAAGCAGGATACTTCACTTGAAGGTATTGGGCGATTGGATAATGTGAATGCGCTTTTGGATGCGATTAGTGAATTCAATGAAAATGATGAAATCACGGACGAAATAGTCACGCCCGATAAATCTCTTTCTACATATTTACAAAATATTGCCTTGGTCACGGATGCCGATAACAGCGACCCGAATGCGGATGTGGTTACACTTATGTCGGTACACTCAGCTAAGGGTTTGGAGTTTAAATCAGTGATAGTAGGCGGTCTTGAAGAGGATTTATTTCCCTCTTTTATGTCAAAAGATACGCCGGAGGGTTTGGACGAAGAGCGGCGCTTATTTTATGTAGCGATTACGAGAGCCGAGAAATATCTTACGCTCACTTACGCAACGAGCCGATACCGTCATGGGCAGATGAAATATGGTGAAGCCAGTCGTTTTTTGGATGAAATAAATACGGAACATTTGGATGGCGTAGGTTCATTGATGACGGCTAAAAATGATACTTCTGTTGAAAAATCAAGGGTGACAGGTAACTTTATGCGTCCTACTTTTAAGAATATTGAACCTAAAATAGACCCTTCAATGTTTAAGCCAAGCCCATCCGAGGATATTAAAGTGGGTATGACAATACTGCATTTGAGGTTTGGAGAGGGTAAGGTGACCTCCATAGAGGGTGGCAAGGACAATCCTGTGGCAGCCATTCATTTTGAGGAGCTAAAGGAAATAAAGAAGATAGCTTTGAAATTTGCAAAATTGCAGATAATCTAATAAGTGATTGCAGCCTTTTAATAAATGATATTTGGCATGGTAATTTCGATATTGCTTAAATAGAGCTTTAATAATGTTAATGTTTCTATTAATGTGTAGAAAAAAATATAATTGACCTTGGAATTCTAATTATTTTTCTATTTTTCGGAGGTTTATTTATTTCGGGGGTAAAGTTTTAAAGAAAACGAATATTATATTTTAAATTTTGATAATGTTAATGATTTAAACATTAACGAATCATTATGAAACCATTTCGTTTTATCGGCGTCTTTATTACGTTAGGTATATTATAAACCGATTTTTACAACATACTAAAAGTATAAAATAATGAATTTGATGAAAAAAGCCTTTTTTGCGCTTAGTTTTTTACTATGTTGCCAGTTTGCTAAAGCCAATATTATCCCACTTGGTGTGGATAATTATTCTATCATAGATTCAACACCAAGCATTCCTCGGGTATTTGTTTTGGGTCAATATGACGGTGCGCCTTTTGAGCGTATGAAAGCGGATTATGAAACATCATTACTGACAGTATGTAAGAATGATATGGAAACGGCATATTATTGCTGGGCACATTTGATGAAGCACATTGAATCCCACGCAGCAAAATCTAATTTTGATATGAATGGTATCAAATTATGGATTTATGCTTTTTGGGAAAAAGATGGAACATTGGCATATTTGGCTTACTACCCGAAGCCTAATTCCAAAAACTTTAAGGCAGAGGAAATGAACTCTTTTTTAAATGATTTTTGTAAAAACTATACAGCTCCGTATAAATATGATAAGCCGTTTTCAAACTACAGTACAGCCTCTTTTCCTGTAATGGTTGAAAAAACGCCTGTCAGCAACGGTACTGGTAGCGCTACTTCAAAAAGCCCAACGAGTAATCGCAATTCGGGACAGCATTAAGCGAAAAGTGCACTAAAAAACAAAAAGACCTACAACAATTTAATTTTGTTGTAGGTCTTTTTGTTTTTTATATTTGTAACTTTAATGCTTTGATAGGCTTTGAATTTCTAATTTTAAGAATAATTTAAGTACCTGTATGGAACTTTTTAAAGGAAAAAAGGTTTTTGTGGCATAAGATTGTTTCAAATTAATTTAAACTAAAACGGAAGATGATTAACATAGGTTTAATGGTAATTGGTGGTATTATGTCGCTTGTAGGCATGTTCGTGACCAATCGCCTGAAAGGAAAATTTGAGTATTATAGCCAAATGGGTCTTCGCAATGGCATGAGTGGAAAAGAGATTGCGGAGGCAATGTTGCGTTATTATGGTATTTATGATGTGAAGGTTCAGCTTGCAGAAGGCTTTTTAACTGACCACTACAATCCAGCGGATAAGACAGTCAACTTGAGCGAGACGGTTTACAACGGTCGCAGTGTATCAGCGGCGGCGGTGGCGTCGCATGAGTGCGGTCATGCGGTACAACACGCAGAGGCTTATTCCATGCTTCAGCTACGTTCTGCAATAGTACCTGTTGTGAAAGTTTCATCAGGTCTTCAGCAATTTCTTTTATTAGGAAGCATGTTAATGATATCGAGTGCTTTTGGTAAAACAATGTTGCTCATTACGGTCATTACTTTTGGGGTGACGGCATTGTTTAGCCTTGTTACTTTACCCGTAGAATTTGATGCCAGTAATAGGGCATTAAAATGGCTGGAAGCAACCAAAACAACCCTGCCTCAAGAACACGATGGTGCTAAAGATGCGCTTTGGTGGGCAGCTATGACTTATGTAGCGGATGCATTGGCAGCGTTGGCATCCTTCTTATATCTTTTGATGGAATACAACAGAAGAAATTAATTTTCGTAGAATATTGCATCTTAAAAATCGGTCAATCGTTTATACGGTTGACCGATTTTTTTTACCCCCTCAGTATAGATATTAAAAATTTGAAAAAAAACAGCAAATTAGTTGTTATACATT
>JANPHO010000773.1:0-8729 GCA_031424515.1 Saprospiraceae bacterium | reverse complement strand
TTTTGTTGAAACAACATTTCAAAATTTATGAAGATTCCAATAAAGTTGAACATAAAGAACCACTTCGCCTTTTAGAAGATATAAAAAATAGATTTGAAATAGTAATACCAACGGCTACAGCTAAAGGTAAAATATCAACTGACGAATTATATTTTACCCCCTCAGTATCAGGCAATACAATTGTGTTCAGAGCTGCGGCGGATGCCCAAACTTATATTGAGCAAAAATATGTCATTGGAAACGGTTATGATATTGATTATGATGTTCAAATGAAAGGCTTGGGCTCAGTTTTGAATCCAAGTGCTAAATCAGTGCAATTGAATGTTGAGGATTATTTGGATAAATTGGAGAAAAACGTTAATTATGAGAGCTCTTATTCTTATTTGCGATACCGTGAAAACGACCAAACCCCAGATAATCTCTCCGCTACGGGTGAAAATAAAAAAGAACTTAATACAAAACCGATTCAATGGGTAGCGCACAGCAACCAGTTTTTTAGTACTATTATTATGTCTAAAAGTGGAGGTTTTAAATCAGCATTAGTAGGCAGCCAAGCTTTTGATAAAACCAGTAGTGATTTAAAAAAGACAGTTTCATTATTAGATATTCCGACTGAAAACGGTGAGGTGAATGCTAAAATTAAGCTTTATGTAGGACCGAATGACTATACAATTCTGAAAAAATACGATGCTAAATTACAAGATATTGTCGATTATGGTGGCTCTATTTTAGGAACAATTAATCGTTGGGTCATTCGTCCGATATTTGACTTTTTACACAGTATTTTTGGCAATGTGGCAGTTTGTATTTTATTGTTGACGCTTATTGTGAAAGCCGCTTTATATCCATTGAGTTATAAAATGTTGACTTCTCAAGCCAAAACGACTGCATTGAAGCCTGAAATCGAGAAAATGAAGGCAAAACTCAAGGACGATCCTCAAAAAGTACAGATGGAGCAAATGAAGCTTTATCAAGAGTTTGGGGTCAATCCTTTGGGTGGTTGTATGCCTACGCTACTTCAAATGCCTATCTGGATGGCACTGTTCCGCTTCTTTCCCGCCTCCATAGATTTCCGACAAAAAGGCTTTTTATGGGCAACGGATTTGACTGGTTTTGAGGAGTTTATCAAATTGCCTTTTAGTATTCCGTTATATGGTGCACACATCAGTTTATTCGCCTTGTTATGGGGTGCTTCGTTGATTGTTTTCACGTGGTATTCGATGAAAGATGTGGATATGACTGGTCAACCGGCTATGATGCAGCAATTACAATATTTCACGCCTATATTATTCACCGTGATGTTCAATAGTTATGCAGCGGGCTTGAGTTTGTACATGTTATTCTCAAATATTTTAAATATTGGTCAAACAATAGTGACTAAAAACTATGTCATTGACCACGATAAAATACGAGAAGCTTTGCACGCTTACAAGAAGAACCCTAAAAAGCCGAGTGCATTCCGTCAGAAATTACAAGAAGCAATGCAAGCTCAACAAAGTGCAAAAGCAGCTGAGACGAAGCCTACACCAAAGAATAAGAAATAATCAAATATATTCAATAATTAAAAAATCCCGAGGGCTTAGCTTTCGGGATTTTTTATGAGTAAAAATGTGATTTTAATATACCCCTCAGTATTTAGCATAAAATTTAATATCTAAATTGTTGATTTTGAAATATTTAGCCTTTTCACTAAAGTTAAATAAATGCTAAATAAAATAAAGCTTGCATATTAAACCTTACTTTTGGCGTTCAATATGTGCAATTAAAAAGCAGATATTTTCACACATTTTTTTAAAAGTAAAACTCTGTATTATGAAAAAAGTAATTTTAGCGTTCTCTACTATGTTGGCTTTAGCTACTGCTTCTTTTGCTCAAAATGCACCTGCACCAGCAAAAGCAAAGGAACAAGGTAAAGAAATGAAAGGTAAAGTTGAAGGCAAAGCGCCCATGGGTGGCAACCTTGGCTTATCAGCAGAACAGGAAACGAAATTTAAAGCACTCAATGAATCTCAAAAAAGTGCTATGCAAAAGTTAGACATGGATAAGACCATTTCAGTTGATGCCAAAAAAACGCAAAAAGATGCCTTGAAAAGCAAATATGAAGCGGATGTGAAAAGCGTAATGAATGCTGACCAATTTGCAAAATGGACGGCTATGCGCGCAAAACGTGATGAGAAAAAGAGTGAAATGGGCGAGAAAAAAGGTAAAATGGAAGACCATAAGTCTAAAGGAAAAGCCAAATCTGATAATTCGTCAAAACCACAAGGAGAAAGCAAATCAAACTAAATTTTGATTTTTAATGTAAAAAGAACGGTTGAAAGTCATACATCTCTTTTGAAATGTAAATCTTTCAACCGTTTTTTTAAGTAACTAAAGCCCAATTAGACTATTTTCCAACGAAATTAGCTTTGCGTTTTTCAATAAACGCATTGGCGCCTTCCTTGAAATCTTCTGATTTTGAGGTTTTACCAAATTCAACTACTTCACGGAAAAAACCAGCATCTCCACCTGGGTCATAAAATGCATTGACACATTCTATCACTTTTTGAATGGCTAAAGGCGCTTTTAAGGCTATTTTTTCAATAATTTCCTTAGCTTTTGCTACAGTTTGGCCTTCATCAACGACGTGATTGACCAATCTTAAACGGTAAGCCTCAGTGGCATCAATCATATCACCTGTCATCATCAATTCCAAAGCTTTGCCTTTTCCAACGAACTGAACCAAACGCTGAGTGCCGCCATAGCCCGGAATAATACCCAAATTAACTTCTGGCTGCCCAAAACGGGCGTTGGGTGAAGCGATGCGGATATGGCAAGCCATGCACAATTCGCAACCACCACCGAGAGCAAAACCATTCACAGCGGCAATAACGGGCTTGTGAAAAGTTTCAATTAAAAGAAAAATATCTTGACCCCGTTGAGCCATTTGCTCGCCTGTGTTTTGTAAACCGATAAATTCAGTGATATCAGCCCCAGCTACGAAAGCTTTGAGTCCTGCACCTGTGATAATGACACCTTTTAATTGAGGATAATTTTCATAATCTTTTTCAAAAAATGATTTTATTTCTTGCATTGTCTGCTGATTCAAGGCATTCATTGCTTTTTCACGGCTGATGGTCAATATGATGATACCATCCTCATTACTAATTGCGATATTTTGATAATCCATTTTTAATTGAAAGTCAATGTTTTATTTTATTTAAAAAGAGTTAGTACATTCTATTTTGTTGTAAATACTGAGGGGGGTATATTTCAACGAATTTTCCCGCGCTTTTAGTTTTAAATCCATTAATTCTGACGGATTTTCCCGCAAATGTATCAACATTTTTTGAACTTCCTCATAATTTTCAAATTGTAAAATGGAAGTTTTTAAGGCTTCATCAAAATTATAGCCCGTGGGCATTAAGCCAGGTTTGGCAGCTTTTATCATGGTGAAAGTAGTACCTGTTTCTTTTGATTTTCCATAAACACTATTCGCACCTTGTTGGAGATATAAATTACCAAGTACAATATCTGCCTTTGAAAGTTGAAAATCAAAGTTAACTATCGATAACATCTTTTCATAGACATTTATTTTATATCCTTTTTTTTGCAATAATTGAGCTTTTTCAAATACTGTGCGACCATTTTCGGTTTCATTTATACCGCCTAAAAAATCCCATTCAATACTGTTTTTTAATATTTTGGCTTGATCATTTTCAAGAAGATTAAAAATTGAATCATAATCACGCCGGCTTGTTGATAAAAAGCCTGGAATACAAACCCTCAATTGAGGATTTAGGGCACTTTTATCTTCAATGGCATTATTAAAAATTGAAAAAGGGATAATAGAAATTTCATCAGACGGCACATAACGACTCATCTCACTTTTTAATGAATCAGACATAGTGATAAAACGACCTTTTGAAAGTTTAATTTTTCGGATGAGCTGTGGTATAATTGGAGCGTAATAAAAATATACTTTTAGTCTATATGTCAGTACTTTAATTGAAAAACGGAGTTGATAAAAAATATTTCTGAACTTATCTCCCCAACCTTGTTGAAACCAAAAATCAATATTATGAATGACAAAATATATTGGACAATTAAAATCGGTCTTTAAAAAAGCCTGAGCCAGCTGGAAAGACTTTTTCATATAAGGCTCAAGAGTGACTACTATAACTCTATCAAAGTTTTTAATTTTATTCAGGAAAGAATCGACCCCCTCAGTATTTTCCTTTTTTATGAGTTTAATTTGTTCGTTTTCTAAGTGCTGGAGTACATTATAGCCTTTTGTATCAGTAAAAATAACTATTTCATTGTTTTTATCTGATGCAAAAACATTCGAAATACTTTCAACAAATGTGTAATGCCCGTATTCAGTTAATTCTATGATGGCTATTTTCATGTCATTAGCTTAAAAACTTCTGGTTGACATAGATGGAGTCCCAATCCATTAATTTACCGTTTTCTCTGTGATTGGGGTACATATCGTATAAAACGAAATTATTTAGTCTTAAAAAAGAGTCAATATCATAATAAGTAGGTGCATTTTTGAAACCTTGATGATTATTAACTTCAAAAACGATCACTTTCGTGCGAGCAAGAGTTGAAGATGCTCCTTTCAAAACTTCAAGTTCGTATCCTTGAACGTCCATTTTTAGCACATCAATAATCGCTTCTGCTGATATTTCAGAATCAAGAGTCGTTAAAAGGATTTCTTCTGTATTTTGAAGAGTTAAAACATCTTTATAAGTACCTTCTTCAAGTTTTTGAGTATCTAATTCTAAAAGAGAAGAGGCTGTTACCCTCTGAGCAATATTAATATGAGAAGTGCCAATTTGGCTACCAGCAGCTTTGGGAACGAGGTGCCAATTGGGGTGTTGTGACGCTGTTTTTGCAATAATTTGAGCATTTGATTGGATGGGCTCAAAAATATAAATTTGATGATTAGGGTATGCTTTATCAAATATTTCAGCAGTAGTGGCTTGACCGCCGCCAACATCTAAAATGGCATTTCCCTTTACTTTTGAAAGAGATTGAGCCAATGAAATAGCAGCATCAATGTGTTGATAAGCAAAAACATAGAAACTCACCTCTTGTATTTCGTTGCGTAAGGGACCACTAACCAAATAATAAATATTGTGTCGGCTTAATTTTAGAAACCAAGCGACTATGTTTAAAAACGGTTTTATAATAAAGGCTAATACTTTCATAACTTATAAATATCAGAATGAAGTAACGCGTATAATATCGTCTATTACCTCAATTTTAGCGGTCGGGTTATATATTTTAATTTGTTTTTCAAGCTCTTCAAATGGCGGATAATCTTCTTCGCCACTGTAAAACAAACGCGCGTCATCAATCAAAATGACATGATTTTCATTGTGTTTTAATACTTTTTCTAACTCCTTTGAAACGGGTGTATTCAAATCTGCTTTTGCAGTTATTCCTCCTGAAAAGTGTCCATCGAGCCAAAATAAGCAAATCGTATCAGAAGGGATACCCCTCAATATATCACCTATTTTTTCACCGCTGTCACCTACCCATACCTTTACATTTTTAAAATTAGCGAAACGAGTTTGTGCCTTTTGAGCTAATTTTTCATCTAATTCTATAGTATCCACCTGTTTGAATACATCTTTCATTTTAAAAGAAGTATCACCCATGAAAGTTCCTGTCTCTACGAAATGCGTTGCACCATATTTTTCAGCGTATTCTTTCATCGCAGCCCATTTTACAGTTGAAGGGGCTGCATCTTGGCTACCTGTTGCGCGCCACTCTTCTTCTGTAATGCCAATCATTATTTTGTGCTGCCTTTTTAACTCTAAATCGTAAAGCCAGTTTTGAGGTAATATTTTCTTTAAAATCTTAGGAATACCCATTATTATGTACAGTTTAAATGATATTTTTTAAGCATCGAAACGCCGCAAAGATAATTCAATATTTATGTAATCAAATAAAAAAAGTGCTATTCTCATTATACGAAGAGAATAGCACTTTGATACTATCTTATGCGAATTTTGTTTAATTAGGGCAAGTAATGGCAGTGGATACCAGTGTTCCATTATCTGCAATTGTTATTCTAAAACAGCTACCATTGGGAGATTTCATAATTACTCCTTTGGTAATATCACTGATATACACATCACCACCTGTTACTTGTATTTTAGATTTAGGAAGTGTGGTACCAATTCCAATATTACCATCATTTGAAATGCGAAGACGCTCTATTACTCCGCCGTCATTTCTCGCGCCAGTTTCAAATCTTAAAACACCATTACGTGCTTGTATCGTCAGACCTGGACCAGTCGAGACAAGTTGTCCATAATCACCATAACCTGGTACAACAGAATAAGTTGGTGATAAATGAGCAAGTGCAGTAATTGTAGATGTACCACCTGCAGTGAAATGTGCAGCGGCTATTGATGCGTTAGAAGTAGAAGTATTATTCACTGAAAATAAAATCCTATCTTCGACATTGCTTGTACCATCACCTTTGGCTTCAACTGAAAGCCAACCTTTAGGTGTAGTTGTACCCATTCCAACTCTACCCCCTTGAGTAATCCGTACTTTTTCGGTATTATTCGTCTTAAAAATAAGTGGTTGACTGTTACTCGAACCAATTGATTCACTTCCTGATAATGCGTTTCCGTTTAAACCCCAACCAGAGCCACTTCCAGAACTTGTTAACGTGGAAGCGTCTCGCCAAGCTAAATTGCCCTGTGCATCCATTGATATAATTTGGGTTAACTGGTTGTTTTGAGTTAAACCTGCTAATCTTACAGAAGATGTCGTATGAAGTTGTGCTGATGGAGCGTTGGTACCAATACCAATCTTACCATCGCTTGTTATTCTCATTCTTTCGTAGCTAAGATAGTTATCAAGTATATCAGAAGGATTATAACCAGTTAGAAATCTAATTATTCCGTTTTGATTGGTTTGTGCCGATGTAGGTGAAGCTCTAATAATTAACCCTTTTCCTGAATTCCATAGCTGACCATAAGTATCAGCATTATTAACTACATTATAAGTAGATGAATGATGATTTAATAAAGTGAAATAACCATCATTACCCGCCGTAATTCTGAGTGATGCATTAGAAGCTCTACTTGTTGAGGTATTGTTAAGGCTCAAAAATGTTCTATCCTCTACGTTTGATAGTCCGTCTCCTTTTGCATTGATTGACAACCAAGCCTCAGGATTTGTAATTCCCATCCCAACTCTTCCCTCATTCGTAATCCGCATCCTTTCAAAAACACCATTACCATTATCACCTGTTTCAAAGCGTAAAATACCGTTTTTGGCTTGAAGTATTAAGCCTGCTCCTGTCGAAGCCAATTGCCCAAAGTTGGAATAACCATTTACTACCGAATAGTTTGGTGCGTGATGGGTTAAAGCGGTCAAATCAGAACTTCCACCAGCTGTAATGTGAATATTAGCTGATGATGCTGAACTGGTTGAAGTATTATTTAAAAACATTGAAACTCTATCTTCTATATTACTTTGCCCATCACCTTTTGTGACAATGGATAGCCAACCGTTAGGAGTAGTAGTTCCTAAACCAATTCTACCCCCCTCAGTAATTCTTGCTCTTTCAACATTATTTGTCCTAAAAAGCAATGGTTGATTATTGGATGAACCCAATGATTCGGTTCCAGTTAAAGCGTTACTATTCAAGCCCCAACCTGGTGCCGCACTATTTCCAGCTCTTTCAGCGTAAAGGGCATACGGAACGGATAAAAATTGTTGAGTACCGATGAGGGCAAAGTTAGTCCCACCATTTATATCTACTTCAATTTTAAGATATTTAGTACCTAAAGACCAGTTAATACCCGCAAAAGTACCTGATTGAGCAGCTCCCTTTCCAATTGCTAAAGTCACTAAGCCAACTGAATTAGTAATAGCTTGATGAACCTCGATATACTGAGGGGTAATGGCTATCCCTTCCTGTATTGAAAATCGGAGATTAATAGTCTTGTTAGGAATGGCAATCCCTGCATCATTTCTTATAACTGCTTGATAGTTAATTGATTGTGGTGCCTGCGCATACGTTTTTGAAATAAGAAGTAAAAAAAGAAGTGTTAAGTGTAAATTAATTTTCATAAAAATTAGAGTTTAATGAATTTTTGAAATGTATTGTTAGATGTACTGCAAATTAATTTAATAAGATATGTACCTTTTTCCAAGTTGGATACATTGATAGTTTTATTGATTGAACGATATTTACCTACCAATTCACCTGCCATTGAATATACTTCAAAGCTGGCTTCATCTGTTTCTTTTGAATTGTATTCAAGAAATTCGGTGGTTGGATTGGGAAAAATAGAGAATTGACAACCTTCCTTGTCTTTGAAAAAAGATAAACCAGTCTGTATTTTCACTTCGGGTTGAATAAATCCTTGAGTCAGAATGTTACTATTTCCTTTAATCGTTTCCGTGATGGTTTCACCAACTGAATAATCAATGCTAAAGGTTGAAATTTTAACAGTACTGCCAGCAGAATTAATTGTTTGATGAGAAAGAGATTGGGCATTAATGCCATAGAATGAGGAAAAGGTAAATAAAAGAATAAGTAGTTCTTTCATACAGTAAAGAAGTTTAATGGTTTGAAAATGAAATTTGAAATATATCTTACAATAACTATTCCACCTCCTTATAAATTTCAAGTGAAAAACAATAATTGAACTGATCTTAGATTTTAACAACAATTAAAATTATAATTCGTAAAGTTTTTGGACTTTACGAAT
>JANPHO010000772.1:0-8972 GCA_031424515.1 Saprospiraceae bacterium | reverse complement strand
AATTCCCGAAGGGAATACATATTTATAGCCAATGAATAAGCAAAATTGTCATAATCCCGAAGGGATTGTATATAGAAAAGCTTTTTATATAAAATCCCTTCGGGATTAGATGAAAATTAAGACATTTTTACTATAAATATGTATTCCCTTCGGGAATTTAGAAGCACCGAAGTAGTTACTTATAAAATAAAAAAGGCTTAAAAATGAATAAACACCTTATAACAGGAATGTATTCACTTTTAAGCCTTTTTAGACTATTTTAAACGAATAGTAGGGGATCAATACCATAAACATCAATATCCTAATATCTCAATATCCTAATATCTCAATATCCTAAATCAATTACCCCCAAAATCTGGTTGCTCTTGTCCGCCTTGTTTTTTACTGTCTTTCATGCGTTTGAACATAGAAGCATCGGCTTTTCCGAACGGCACTTGAAGTGATAATTTGAAAAAGCGGGTATCACGGCGGCGCATAGACTCTTGAATATAAGTAGGTTGCGTGTATAAAGTAATCTCTCTTCTTGAGTTAAATACATCACTGATGGAAAAGGTCACATTAGCGGCATTATTAAAAAACGACTTTTTAACTGCAAAATCAGTGTAAGCGACACCTTTTCTATTGCCTTGTGGAATCGGGCGATTGCCTTCGTATCCACCATTTAATTGCACTGTAAAATCAGCTGGCAAACGATAAGTTAAATTCAGCTTTCCATTTCCAGCCCAACCAGTGTTGGTAAATGTATCAACGGCTACTTTAAAATTAAAAACGTTGGCGTTGAGCATGACTTCAAAGTTTTTACCGAAAGCCATTTTTAAGGTATTGTCCATCCCGACCATCAATTCGTTCGTTCCATTAACAAAAGTGGTCACCAATACTGAGGGGTCTGTGGTTGAAGGACGAATTAAGGGTTTCAACGTATTCGTTTCGTTGCTCAAATAAACAGTTGCCAACCAATTATTGGCGCCGAATATTTTATTGTAATTCAGTTCGGCTAAGTTCACAAACTCAGGTTGCAAATTGGGATTACCGATTTGGATATTTTGTTTGTCATTGGATTGAATGCCCGGCATGAGCTGACGAAAACCCGGACGTTGGATTTTACGACTGAAATTAAGCCCTAATTCAGTATTCGCATCCAATTTCTTTGAAATATACACGGCGGGAAACAATGACCGCAATAAGTCTTTACCCGTTCCTTTGGGGTAATCATATCCAAAGTTGCCCATTCCATCCAGATATGAAATGCCAGTCAGATTAGATTGTTCAAAACGCAAACCTGCTTGGTAGTTGATTTGATGTTTCAAACGACCCGAGTAAGTCACATAAGCAGCGTTGATACTTTCGGTGATGCGAGTATCTTGAGAAAACTGGTTCACTTGACCGTAGGCATCTTTTGTGTAATCAAATTCATTAAAAAAATATCCTTGGTCACGACCACTCCAAAAACTCCGCATACCCAATTCTAATTTCGTAGAATCATTGATGGGATTCACATAATCCAATTGAAAAACGGCTTGTTCGCTTTGGTTAGCACCGTTAATGTTCATTAATTCAGGATAATTTGGTAAAGCTACGCCTTTGCTATCGAAGCCCGTTGTTGTCCATTTTGCTAAGTTGGAAACACTTCCACGGCTATAATTGGCTAAAGCCACAAGTGATTTTTCCTTTTTAGCAAATGTTTTTTTCCATTGTGCTTCTATACTTTTATTCTTAAAACTGTTCTGAGGAGCGGTTTCACGCACGCCACTGCTTGTTATTTGCTTTGAAGCGGATAGATATTCGTAGTTTTGATAGGTATTTATGTTGAATTTACCATCCGTAATAGTGCCCGCTAATGATAAAGTATTGCGGTTATTGATGGAATAATCCAAGTTAACGCGCCCAATTTGAAAAACATTTTCAAAAGTAGCGGTTGTGTTCTGATTGAAATAATTTTGAACCACCCCCTCAGTATTTCGGTTTGTGCGGTAAGCGTAACCTTCAGTTGGCGACTTTGCTGAATTAATATTGTAAAAACCACCAATATTCCATTTGCCTTCGTGCGCATTCAGGTTCACCATTCCATTATAACGTCCTTGATTGCCGACGCCCAAACCTACAACACCATTATAACCGGGTTTGCGATTCTTTTTCAAAACGATGTTTAAAATACCGCCCGTGGTGGATGCCTCGTACTTAGCGGATGGATTGGAAATCACTTCCACTGATTCGATTTGGTCGGACGGAATTTGAGTCAATGACATCAAAGTTGGCTTTCCATCCACGTAGATAGTTGTTCCTCGGTCGCGTAGTTTGGCGTTGCCATCCATATCCACGGTGACTGAGGGGACATTTTTCAAAACGTCTTCAGCAGTTCCTCCCGTTGCGGTGATACTTTTATCGACATTGAACACGCGTTTTTCAAGACTAATCATTGTAGAAGCTTTCTCAGCTTTTACTTCCACCGTTCCTAACACTTGAGCATCGGGTAACATTAGTAAATCACCCAAATCTTGTTCAATATTATTCGGTGGGGTTATTTTGACTTGTTTCACCAAATCTTTATTGCCCACAAAACTCACTTTTAATTTAAACATACCCATTGGTAAGGCTGTAATATCAAAATCACCGTTTTCTAAAGTCAACGCACCACCAATAAGACTATCTTGCCCATTGGGTGTAGTGCGCATAACGGTAACTGAGGCGTAAGCCACGGGTTGTTTTGAAGAACTTTCAATGATTTTACCGTAAAGGCGACCAATTGCACCCAATTTTGGACTGGCACCACCGCTTTGTGGCTTCTGAGCAAAAAGAGAAATGGAGCATAAAAAACACGCTAAGAATAATACGTTTTTCATTTCAATAAATTTAAAAAGAGATAAACAGTAAGGTGATTATTAAAAAGTGATTGGATACCACTTATTTAATTGATGACACAAAATTAAGTGCACGCAGCATCAAATTTTGTGGAAAACGACAATTCGGCTAATTGACTCGACAATGTCCCCTTTTTAGACTTTGATTCCTTTTTAAAACAAAGCAGCCTTTCTGATATTACTCAGAAAGGCTGCTTTGTTTTTATGGAATCGAGGGTTTTATTTACCCGCAATTTTTAAAAACACACCAACGCTATCAAATAAATAATCCTTTTTACCCACTTGTGCTTCATATTCAACGGTATTATCGGCTTTGACAATTTTAGCCGCTTCTTTTATCTTTTTATTGCCCAATTGCTGAGCAATGTACGTGCGGACTGCCGTAGGCAATTCAGATACTTTAATCTCCGTTTCGGTTTCCAAAACACTGCCTTGGGCGTTGAGAACAACGGAAACATCAGAACTTCCTTTTTGCTCGATTTCGGCTTCATAATTCCCGTCTTCTAATTCCCAATCCACATCATTGGCTTTTGGGTACAATGCTTTTACTTTGGCTTTGACAACTTCTGGAACAACCAACTTTTGTGCTTGCGCGTAAGGAACAGCAAGGACGAAAAGCACAATGACAACACTTAACTTTCTCATGATTTATTGCTTTTAATTGATATCAATAATTTTACAACAAAAGTAGAGGTTAATATTGAAGAAATTTTGAATTTTAGGACTGAATACTGAGGGGGTATTGCAAAAACGGCTGATGTTTTTAGTGAACATCAACCGTTGGGTATTTTAAGAGCATCATTTAATCGTGCTTTTTTACTTTGTACTCTATTTATCATTCAGTTTCAGCTTTTTGATAATCGCATCCATGTCCGTGTTCAATACTTGGTGAAATATCTCTGCCCTTTTGATAAAAACAATGATTCCGTAATTTGTTGCACTTGAATATTGAATTTACCATTCAAGCTATCATCAATAAAGCAGAACCAGAGATGATATAACCCAATATATCGATGAAATCTATGCGTATTAGACTTGTTCAAATATTATTATTTGTCATGCTGAGCGTAGCGAAAGCATCTTAATATGCGCCTTTTATATGTTATTCAGATGCTTTCGCTACGCTCAGCATGACAAGTAACATTATAAAATATTATTTATGAACAGGTCTATTTTATCTATTGATTTCTAATGAATCACACTATCAAAACTAATTGCCACTTTTTCACTCGATTGTAATGTTTTTTGAAATAATATTGTGTGTTCTCAATCTTTTTTATTTGATTTGTAGCGAAGTAAACAAATATTGTTGTTTAACCAAGTATTTATTCTCTAATTTGATAGAAGCCAATGACATATTAAGCCGAAAAAGTGAAATTAAAGGCTATGTAGCGACTGCTAAACTTGATTTAGCGGTCAAGCGGTGTATAGACTTCTATCAAGATTTTGGTATTGACGATGATGATGATGCGGTCTTATTAAGTATGCGTTTTCACGAGATTATCAAAAATGAAAAAATGGGTATGTGGACAGAGGATGTGGTCATAACAAGAAAGACCCAAATCGCCATGAGCATTTTGACAATGATTAAAGACTTTTCAAACTTGCAACCTACCGCATGATAGAACAAATCCGTAATCAAGCCGACGCTTTAAAAACCGTTATTGGGCAGCAACCCAAGCATGGCATGGATTTGTTGTTGGATTTTGCAAGATTATATGGTGTAGATGAAGACGTAGAAAATGAAATTTTACTTTGCCAATACGAATTAAATGTCACAAATACTGAGGGGGGGGGAATATCAGATGCTTTAAAGATAAAATTAGACGGCATCGCTGATGCTATTGTAGAAAACTATGACCCTGCTAAAATAGAAATACGCGTTCAAAAAGAACAAATATTAGCAGATAATGTAAGACAAAAGCGTATTCGTAATGATGTGGTATTGAGTGCAAACAATATTGTTAAAAAATATCGCAAAAGTAAATTTCAATTAAAAGCAGATAATATAGAATTACGTCTCGGTGAAATTACAGGCTTAGTCGGTGAAAATGCAACGGGTAAATCAACGCTTTTGAAGATTTTAGCAGGTGAAATAGTTCCGCAACTCGGGGAGGTTAACTATCCTCTGTTTGACCCAAAAAACCAAAAGAATTGGACTGACCTTAAAATGCGTATTGCGTATGTGCCACAAGAACTCACAAAATGGGAAGGCTCTCTTTTAGAGAATTTGGCTTTTGAGGCAGCTCGACATGGTATCAAAGGGAATAAAAATAAAGTAGCTGTGGAGTATATCATTCAGCGTTTGGGTTTGGCTTTACATACGGATAAGTCTTGGGCTGAACTATCTGGTGGTTATAAACTTCGTTTTGCTTTGGCAAAAGCATTGGTTTGGCATCCTCAGTTATTGATTTTAGATGAACCTCTGGCTTATTTAGATATCAAAGCCCAAAATATTGTTTTATCAGATTTACGCAATTTAGCTAAAAGCCTTAAAAACCATTTGGCTATACTCATCAGTTCGCAACATCTACACGAAACCGAATCGGTGGCAGACCAAATGTGGTTTATGCGTGAAGGTGTTTTAGAAAACTTAGGTAGCACTAATGATTTCAATAATAACCGTGACTATAATTTATTTGAATTAAGCTGTGCCTTACCGTTCTCATCATTTCATCAAGAATTGAATGATTTGGGAAGAATCAAGACGTGGGCAAACGACGAAATTTATTTCATCAAGACCCCTCTCAGTATTTCAGCCGATAATTTTATAGATTACTGCCAATCAAAAAAGATAAAACTTCTTTATTTTAGAGATATAAGTCAATCCGTAAAAACTAAATTCTATGACACACTTATATAAGGTTTACGCTCCGAAGTTCCTGAATAATTTTGATAAATATCTGCTTCGCAATTACCCTGTAGTGTGGCGAACTCAAATTTTATTTATGCTGGTTTATAGCATAGTATGTGCACCTTTATTATATCTATGGTATGATTCTTATTATTCTTTCCTTTTATTAGGTATTTGTTATTGGGCTTATAGACAACATGAAATGGATCTTCCTTTTACTACGATAAAAGATACTTTATTAACTTTATTACTTTATAGTCTTTACTTCAGTTTGTTATTGTGGTTTACAAGGTTTGATTCGCGTTATTGGACTAATCCTAATGATTGGACTATGCTTTTTAGTTATCCTATCATGTGCTCACTTATATTATATTTTATTCCACTTTTCCCCTTTAAGTATTGGTCTGTTTTAGTTATAATTTTATGCTGGTTATATTTTATTGTAACTGATGAGCAGATAAAAATGGAACTTGGTTTTTCTTTTTTATTGATTCCCCTATTATTTATCATGCGAATAAGTATTTCTGCTTATAAAAAAATATATCCAAAATTTCTTATTCTCTTTGTATCTGTATTGTTCATTAATATATTATCTGTATCATTAATAGAAATATCTATAAAATCTTACGACCCAATATTTTACATCGTTCAAGTTCTCGGCGTAATTGGCGCAATACTAACAACCTATGTACGGGCGCTGCCTAAAAGGTAGGATTTTAAAAATTCAATAATCTACCCCTTATTATAACGAGCCCAAATGAATACAACTAATTGTTTTGGTATAGTTTCAAAAGTCAAAAGTCTATTAATTTGTTACCAAATCTAAAACAATTTCCTCCTTTTTCGCAATAATCCCCCTAAGTAAAGCATACCAAAAACAAGATATTCACAATTTTATTTCGTACAAAAACTGTAAAAACAGAGAAAAACGAAGAATACTCTTGCTAAAGAAACAAAAATTGAGGACATTATGGCTTTGGCGGTTAAAAACGATGTGTCGCAATTCTCAAAAATCACTAACGGGATTTAAATCAGTCAATATCAGTACAATCAGTGGCTATGTATCGCGCAAGCGATTATTACTGAAAGGACATCATTCCACCTTAATTTTATATTTATGCAAAAGTCCAGCGACATTATGAATGGAAAATTGGGCTTTATACACGCGATTGACCTCAGGGTCAATTGAGAAATTAAATGACGTTCGGAAATCAGCATTTTCTAAAAGCGTATTTTCAAATTTAGCGTCTTTTAGGTCACAATTTTTAAAAGCTGCATTGGTCAAATCAGTTTCCACAAATTCTACTTCCTGCAATTTACAATCTTTAAAGACCGTGTTTTTGAGTTTTAATTTATAAAATGAGCAAAAATCCAACAGACAATTATCAAATCCCAAAGCCAATAAAAAACCATTGCAATCATCGAAATTTACGCCCAATAATTTACAGTTTTTGAATTGCACGTTTTTAAAAGCCGTTTCATCTACTTTTGCCATGCTCAAATCTAAATCCTCGAAAGTGCAATCCAAGAACGAAATACCCGTTAAAAGTGTATTTGAGAAAACACAGTTTGCAAAAGTGCAGTTTTCGTATTCCCCTTTGGGCAGACCTTTTTCAGTAAAATCTTCTCCTTTGAAATTTACATCTTCAATGTATTTTTTACTCATCCTATTTTAGTTTAAAAATGTCACTCAATACGTCTATTTCAAGCTCAAAGTAAATCAAAATCTATTAAAATGGGTAGTTTACAGAGCTTTTATCTTCATTTTACATAAAAACTACATAAAATACTGAGGGGGCTGCCCAAATTTTCTGTTATGATATACATAAACATTACACCATAAAATCCGTAAAATATATTCGAAATATCATTTACATTTGAGCTTTATCTATATGTAAAAACCGTGTTTTTAAAACAAATCTATCACGTCGAAAATCATTTAAAATTTATGGAGAATCGTATTGGCGGCTATCGTGCAGGAGCTGTCCCACCTGATGCAAGAAGAAAACTGGCTGGTAGGTTTGATAATTTACCACCTAAAGTGGATTTAAGAGAACACCTCACTGAAGTAGAAGAGCAAGTAGGTATGAGTTGTGTCGCCAACGCTTTTGCGGGCGCTTACGAGTATCTGGCAAAACGCAATAATGGTGAATCGAGCGATGTCAGCCGTCTATACATTTATTACAATGCTCGTTACCTCGAAGATGCCCAAGATAAAGATTGCGGTTCAGTGATGTACCAAGCCATTGAAGGTTTAAAAGAATATGGTGCTTGCTCAGAAGAACTTTGGCCCAATGACCGCAGTATGATTTTGAGTGAACCCGACCAGCCTTCTTACGACCACGGTTCTAATTTTAGAATTGAAGAAGCCGAATTTATTGAAACCGACCTTGAGCTTTGGAAACAAACACTGGCGGAAGGCTATCCGATTTCATTTTGTTTGAATACATTTCAGTCATTTGATACCGCTAATAAAAACAGAGGACGCGTCCCGATGCCCAAACCAGCGGATAATGTCCGTGAAACGCACGGTTGGCACGCCATGTTATGCGTCGGGTATTCTGACCCCGATAAAGTTTTTATTGTCCGAAACTCATGGGGACAAGCGTGGGGTGATAAAGGCTATTGTTATATTCCATACGATTATGTGATGCACAAAGATTATAACGGCAACGATTCATGGATAATTAAATCCGTTGAAAATCTTGATTTCAGCGAGGGTGTTTGGGATGAAACGGAAGAATCGAACTTTGCGGTAGATGGAATGATTTACGTCACTGACTTTTGGATTGAAGTAGCAGACACTGAAGAATTTGCGGTAGCATTAGAAGAACTCTGCACGGAATATGCCGAAACCGAAGAAGATTTTTTCTTTGATTATGAAGCTGGAGAAGAAGACGAAATTGAATATACGTATATCAATAATTTTGAAATCGTCACTGAATCCCCTGACGAATTCATTGAAGCCTTAGAAGCCCTCTGTGAGGAATATGCAATTGATGAAAATTACAGCTTTGAATACGGCGATGAGGCAACCGAAGAAGAAACCGAAGAGGAAACGGAAGAAGATACGGAAGAAAAAGAATAAATATTTCAAACTAAAAAGCCCTGCAAAATAATATTTTGCGGGGCTTTTTATGTTTTATACTGAGGGGTATCTTAGGTTATTCTAAAAATTGGGACTTTCCTCTTCTAATTTTAGCATGTTTTATGGGTATATTATCAAAATTACTTCTTGTGAGAAAAAATCACAAAAATGC
>JANPHO010000771.1:0-17153 GCA_031424515.1 Saprospiraceae bacterium | reverse complement strand
CGCTGCCAATCCCACCCGTTATACCAACTTTAAGTCGAGTCATTTTTTGTATTTGTTAAATAAAAAGTAGAGAGTAATACTTTTTATCGTGTAAGTCAATAATTTTTTTCTATTTTTTAAGGAAAAAATTTAATTTAAGTTAAAATATCATAGTTAAAGGTGGCAATTACCCTAAAACAAGTACATTTTGGTAAGATTATTGTTTGTTGTTCCACCAATGAATATTTTTGAAATATCAATAATAATAACATCTACACAACGTTCACCAAATCATACTAAAAAAATGAGAAACCTTCTTCTAATTCTATTAGCTTCAGCAAGTATTGTAATTTTTCAAGCTCATACAACCACTAACTCAAACCTCAATAATTCGCCAAAGGAAATGCTCCAACCACTCGAAGCGGCTCTTGAAAATCCCGAAAATGAGGCTTTACCCAATGATTTCTACTACGAAAATAACATATATTACGATTATAATAAAATTAATATCCGACAAGAAGCCGTCCCAACGCTCGATTCACTGGCACGTGTAATGAATAAATATCCAGATTTGAATATAGAATTTGAAGGACATGCTGATAGCAGAGGAAAAGCAAAATACAATTATAATTTGTCCCTAAAAAGAACTCAATCTGCTGCGGAATATTTAGTGGGAAAAGGCATCTCGCGTAACAGAATCAAAACGGTTGCCAAAGGAAAGAGTTCATTAATCAATGATTGCACACAAGATATTTATTGCAACGAAACCGCCCACCAATACAACCGACGAACTGTTATAAAATTGAAAAGATAAAAAACGAAAGGCTATCCAATTTATGGATAGCCTTTCGTTTTAAATGCACATTATTTTCAACAAGGTTTCACAACAAACCCCTTTTGTTTTAAAAGCCTCAAAACGCCTTTTTTACCTGATAAATGTCCTGCTCCGATGGCTACACAAGCGGTATTATTTGAAATGAGTTCTTGAATACGCTGCGCCATAATTTCATTTCTATCATACAATAATAGTTTGCGACCGCCTTTTGCAGTTTCCTTTGCGGCTTTATACATTTTAGCGATATCCGCTTTTTCATAAAGCTGAGCCATTTTCAAAAGCTGTTTGCGGAACTTACTGAAATTACTGGCTATTTCTTTTAAGCCTTTGAGCTGGTCTTCAAAACTCATTTTTTTCAAAACTTCCAACTGCTCATCAAAGGTTTCGATACCCCTCAGTATTTTGTCGTTTGTTTTCGCAAAATGCCATAGGGTCTCATCCAAAGACATCATTCTATCTTTTGATAATATACTTTCGGTTAAGAAATTTGTTACAGCAATCGGTTTAAAAATATCAAATTGAATCAAGCTCAATCCGGCTTGCTTTTTTAAAAAAGCATTAATTTTATTGTATAACTTATTGGGAATCAATGAACTAAGCCTTTCACCATTTGGCAAAATCATCGCTTCTTCCACATAAGCCACTTGAGCATCTTCTAAATCAAATTCAGTCGCAAATACTTCGCAGGCTAATATTTTTTCAAAGAAAATGCTTTCAAACTGAAATGCCCTTTCATCACGGACGTGCATCGTTCCGAGCAAATAAGATATTTTTTCGGGTTCCCCCTCATTAGTTAATTGCCAAACAAGGGTATTTTTATTTTTTTTCATATTGCAGAAATAGAAAGACCTACAAGGTGAACTACCTCATAGGTCTAAATTATATATTTTTATAAAAATTAGCTAAAGATGATTAGCCTAATCATTATTCATATTTAAAAGGCAAAACTTTAGAGTCTTTCACTGTAGAAAGAGTCATCAAAGTTTTCAAGCGCTCGATTTCTTCAATTTGAGAAAGCGTTTTGAATAAAAGTTGCTCGTAAGTAGGTATATCCTTACAAACAATTTTTATTAAAAAGTCCGCCTCACCTGTGATGATATAACATTCAGTGATTTCATCAATTTCTCTGATTTTATCAAGGAAGTTATTCAATGCATTATCTTTCTGCCAAGCCAAAGATACAAGTACAAATGTTTTTACATTCAACCCAATTTCCTGAGGATTGACAGCAGCGTGATAGCTCACGACAACACCTGTTGATTCTAATTTTTTTACACGCTCAAGCGTTGGTGCTGGCGATAGACCAATTTTTTTAGATAGGTCGAGATTCGTTATTTTTGAGTTTTCCTGTAAAATTTTAAGGATTCTCAAATCGATGTTGTCAAATTTCTCAGTCATAATAAAATAGCAGAATTAAATTTCGTGTGGGTATTTATCAATATATGTTAATTGAGTGCAATTTAGGGATTAATAAAATTAAATACAAGTTTTTTTTAAAAAAACCTGTATTTATTTTAAAAAAAGTACTATTTTAGAATATAAATTCAAATTAGCCTTATCACTCTGGTACTTAAATAGTGACCTCAAAACAAAATTTGGTCACCAAAAAAAATATTATTTTAAAACAACGCATTTTAAATATTCGTTTCCAAATTTAATATCAAACTCTATCTACTAACTTTCCTATTGTTTCGTTCAAATATCCCATATTTTTAGATTGTTCTTTCAACGCATCTTTTAAGAGGTGAATCTCATCAAATAGTAGATTATTGATTCTATTGGGCGAAGGTAAAAAAGGGCTAATCTTCGCTCTAACGTACCAAATTTCCTTAACTATACTGAGGGGTATCTGATATTGGTCGTAATAATTATTATCCGAACGCAGCTCAATCGTTTTATTGGCTTTTATGTGATTATAAATCCTTTTAGTCACAATATCATCGCTCGTCACTATCACGTACACGTAATTATCTTTTAAAGCAGTCTCCCATAAACTCGGCTCAATATAACTACAAATCACCTTATCACCCTCAAAAAGCGTGGGTTCCATGGAATCGCCCGCAATATCAAAGCAACGGTGCGTGCCTACTTTATATTTATAATCAGGTAGAGTAAAAGAAGGCAAATTTTGGATAAAACTGGGGTCATCCAACTCACTCACGTAGCCACTCTGAGCGGGCACAGGCACATGCACGATGCGTTCGTCGTCGCTCACATCCGTCACTACAGTCAAAACTCTAAATTCCTTATTATTGTCTTCGCTTAAAAAAATAGAACCCTCCCCAGAGAAAAGATAGACTGGATTAATTTTATATACTTCTACAGCTTTACGGATAAGTTCGATAGTTACATCGCGACGACCTTTCAGTATTTCACTCAAACTTTGAGGCAAATAGTCCAATTCAAGAGCGAATTGACGACTACTTTTTATGGTTTTATTGTCTCGTAGTCTGTTATGACACTTTATAAATCGCTGAGTAACTACACTATTATTCATTAAAAACTATCTTTTAGGTATATTGATTCAAAGTTATAAAACATTCTCAAATAGTGAACACTATAGCGTGTTTTTTACTTAAAATGTTTACACTTTTTATTAATTGGGGAAATATTTCTACAATTTACGATAAAAAAATACGCAAAAACGGTAGGATGAAAATTTGAAAAGAAATTGACAAAAAGCATAAATTCGGTGATAAGACCCTCATAAATGTTGACGAAATGTACTTTTACTCAACAAAAGTATGGAAGTCTTAGTTCATACAAGCTCCATTTGAGTAGAGAAAAGTTTAAGACTGATTGTTAAGATAAATATATTTTAAAATCAGTCTTACACCGTTTTCTGTATTGCGAATATTAAGCAGGATATCCATTTATTATCGTAGCAAAATCATCCGCTTTTAAAGACGCTCCACCTATCAAACCACCATCTACGTCGGACTGAGCCAATAAGGTTTTCGCATTCGCCGCGTTCATGCTTCCTCCATATAAAATACTAATTTTATCAGCTACTCTTTTACCAAACTTTGATTTTAAAGTTTTACGAATTTCAGCGTGCATTTCTTGCGCTTGCTCAGGTGAAGCCGTTAATCCAGTACCAATAGCCCAAATCGGTTCGTAAGCAATCACTACTTTCTGAATATTGTCGCTATCCAAATGGCATATTTCCTTTTTAATTTGCTTAGCTACATAGCTCACGTGTTTGCCTTTATTGCGGATATCCAAAGGTTCACCGCAGCAATAAATTGGGGTCATATTTTTAGAAAGCAATAAATCCACTTTTTTAACTAATATTTCACTATTCTCTTTAAAATATTCACGGCGCTCGGAGTGCCCCACTATAACGTATTGAACACCAATAGATTGAAGCATTTCTGCAGATACTTCCCCCGTGAATGCACCTCTCTCCTCTTGATAACAATTTTGAGCACCTATTTTTATATTGGCACTATCACTGATAATGCGACCTACACTTTCACAAAATACTGAGGGGGTAGCCAATATCACTGTCACATCCTTCGCTAAATCTTTTGATTTTATTTCGTTAGCCAATGTTTGAGCCTCTTGGAATGTCTTATTCATCTTCCAATTACCCGCTACTATTTTCTGTCTTTTTGCCATGATTCGATTTTAATATTGATAAAAATTAATTGATTGTGCTGTAAAAACGGCGCAAAGTTATAAATCCCCAACTATAAAGTGAAAAAAAGGCGAAATGATTAAAAAATCAAAACGCCTTTTTTCAGAAGTTTAGTTACCGTATTATCTTATTTCGATTTTTTTGAATATCTAAGCCGCTTTAAGCAGCTTCACTGGTTCCTCCTTTTTCATCCACTAAAAAGCATGAACCCGCCGCTAAAAGCAAGCACACACCCGCTAAAACTAAAGCATTGCGTGGGTCATCACCTAATATTGATTTATAAAAAAGCGGAACTGTGAGCATACCAATAAATTGTGGCACACATATAAATCCGTTGAAAATACCCATGTATACCCCCATTCTTTCACCTGAAACTGAATTGGCAAGCATCAAATAAGGCATTGACATAATAGAACCCCACGCCAGACCAATCATGGACATACCCGTTAGGTATATATATTTATCGTTAGAAAGCAAAGTAATGAAAAATCCAGCTGCACCAATACTTAAAAACATAGCGTGAGTGACTCGGCTACTTCCCATCATTTTAACAATACGTGGCATAAGCATAGAAATAATCGCGCACGTAATACTAAACATAGCGAAACATAGTCCCCCCCATTTAGTCCCTTCCTCAAAGCCAATTTTGTTGGCTTCCGGACTTGGTGCATCGAAAGCGTATTTTGCCACAGCTAAAGAAAGGTATTGCCACATCAAAGGAAGACCATACCACGTGAAAAATTTAACCCACCAAAGCTGCCTCATTACCTTGGGCATTTCAGAAAGCGATGCAAGGATTTCTTTAAATACAGGCAACCATAAAACCGCATAAAATACTGCAAAAATACCACCTCCCCACATTAATCCTGCAGTAGTGCCACCTGTACGCGCTGCGAATAAAGCACCCATTATTGCTGCACCTGATGTCAACGCCAAATGCCAAAAATTGATGTTTTTCTGTTGTTGTTCATTGAAAACATGCGGTTTTTTATAGTCCTCATTTACTGGAGGATACTCTCGAGTAGTGTACATTGTCCAAAAAATGGTCAATAAAATACCAGCTGCACCTATATAAAATGGATAACGCACCGAGTTAGGAATACCATGAGAAAGTGATTCAGATTCAGCCGACATCGCCATTGAAATACCAATTAAAGGCAATATAAAAGGCATCAAATTGGCCATAGTCTGACCAAAACCCACCATAAAAGATTGTACTGAAAACCCCGTTGGTCGTTGTTCTTTGTTCAACATATCGCCAACAAATGCTCGAAAAGGCTCCATAGATGAGTTAAGACCCGCATCCAATAGCCACATCAAACATGCAGCCATCAAAACTGATGAAGAATTAGGCATCAAAATCATAGCAATACTGCCCACAATAGCACCGATAAAAATATAAGGTTTGCGGCGCCCCCACTTAGGCGACCAACTTTTATCCGATAAAGCACCAATGATAGGTTGTAATAAAAGACCAGTTAATGGACCTGCGAGCCACAGCCCGGGAATAGAAGCCTCTTCCGCACCCAAATAACGGTAAATGGGTGACATATTAGCCTGTTGTAAGCCAAAACCATACTGAATGCCGAGAAATCCGAAACTCATGTTCCAAATTTGCCCGAAACTTAAACGAGGTTTGTTTTCCACAGTAAAATACTTGTTGTTTAGTTAGTTAGATACAAAATTTCATTCTCTCCGATTCATCAAAGAACCCTCATTTTTTTAATAAAAAAACTAATTAGTTGTTGTTTAGTTAAGCTTTTAACCCCTTAATTTCGATAAACTCTTGTTGTTTAGTTACAGTTTGAGTTCTTTAATTTCTATAAATTCTTGTTGTTTAGTTAAGCTGTGTTCTTGTTGTTTAGTTATTCATTTAAAATATAACATTCTCTTTTATCAAATCGAAACTGTCAAATCTCAAAATAAAATTAAATTTGGTGGCCACTTCTATTGGGTTAATAAAAATTCAAATTGAGCTTTATTTCAAAATTTACGTAATGATATTTATTTTTTTTCAAAACCAAACAGCTTTATTGTAAAAAAATTAAAATTACCTTGAAATTTCTTTTTTTTAAGCACCTACAGCTCCCCCCTCAGTATTTTAAAGTTTTTTACAACCTTAAAAATCAGCGGACATAAAAAAAGAGCAAACTGTTTGTACAATTCGCTCTCATAAGAAATCACCCGACTGTTATAGTCTTTATCTTGATATTCAATATGGTAAACAGTATTGAATTTTAATTTTCTGTCTTTTAATGAAATATATTTTGGTAAAATTTCATTTCGTAGTGCAATTATACGTATTTCTTTGAAATGTGCAATACTTTTTTTAAGATTTTTTTAACAAATAATTAAATATCTCATCATTTCAATAAATAAATACCTTTTTATAGCTATTTTTTCTACAAATCACGGGTTTTTAACTGATGATAAGCTATTCCGAAAAATAAAACGGTGAATAAAGTGGCTGTCACAATAGATTCAATGGGTGTCAAGAATATTTGAGTATTGGCTTGCGCTGCCATGCCTTCTATTAATTTGGGAATGGGCACTGGCGTCAAATCATTGGTCGCACTCATGGGTCCAAATAATGCTGCTTCTTTACCAAATAATTTTCCAATCACTAAATATCGAATAACCCGCTCAATGAACATCACGTAAGCAAAATACAAAAATAGAGCTATCCCCGTCCGACGAAGCAAAACGCCTAACATCACTCCAAAACTCATAAACGAAAGACACATTAAGAAATATCGCGGTACCATGTCGATATTTTCAAAAACTTTAGAGGCGTAAATAGTCTCCGTGTTCAATACGCCATATATGAGGGCTACTATCGAATAATAAACGGTAGCTATGAACGAGATGGCAATGATGAAATATAATTTTGAAAGGAAAAAATCAGTTCTGCTGATGCCACTGATGATATTTTGACGCAATGTTCTATTTGAAAACTCATTGGTGACTGTTAAAACAGAGAGGAAACCCAATATAAAATAGGACAACCAATTGCCCACATAAGCCAATGATTGCCAAACTGTCGGGAACATATAATAAGCATCAATGCCAAAATCCTTTGGAAAATTGATGCTTTTACCTACTGACATTACTGTTGGCAATAAAAAAACATACATACCTGTAAGGACAATAAAAGGCATATAATTCTTTATTTTAAGCCATTCAAGCTTAATGAGATATGGAATAGAAGTCATAATTTCTTTAATTTTTTGAAGTGATTTGGAGGAATTCTTCTTCTAAGCGGCGTTTTCTTTCATTTAGATATGTCAGTACAAAGCCTTTATCCATTGCGAATTTATTGACATCATACGCTGAAAATCCATCTTTGACACTCAAAACTAAAAAGTTGGGTTTTGAAATAATTTCGGTTACGAATGTTGATTCTGAGAAAATGGATTTTAAAGCTTCATTATTGCTCGCTGCAATTTCAATAGTCACCTCTTTATTCAATAAGCTTCCCACTTCGCCCGTAGCCAATAAATTGCCATTTTTTATAATAGCCACGTGCGAGCACACTTTTTCTACCTCATCAAGGATGTGGCTTGCCATGAAAATGGTTTTACCTTCTGCCGCTATTTTTAAAATGGTTTCACGGACTTCGGCGATACCCGTCGGGTCAAGTCCGTTTGTGGGCTCATCGAGTATCAATACTGAGGGGTCTCCTACCATCGTAGCCGCAATCGCCAAACGCTGTTTCATACCCAAGGAATAAGTCCGAAAAAGAGAATCTTTTCGATGTGCCAGATTAACTAATTTTAAAATGGAATCAAAATCAGGATTGACAGCTCGCTTTATGTGTGCCACAATTTCAAGATTCTGAATAGCATTTAAATAGGGATAAAAATTAGGCGTTTCCAATAAAGAACCCACTTGACGCAGGGCTTCTGCCCCGTCGCCATACTGACCCTCAAACCATCTAAAAGAGCCACTATCGGCATTAATAATGCCTAAAACAATGCCTAAAGTGGTCGTTTTACCACTACCATTGGGACCCAATATGCCATAAATCTGTCCTTGTTCGACATCCAAATTGAGTAAATTAACCGCTTTTATTCTACCATAATTCTTAGAAAGGCTATGGACTTCTAATACTTTCATGCTTATAAGGTTTTAATTTTGAGAGTTTCTATCCGAGACCCTTGATTGCCATAAAGTAAAAATCGCAATAGCTAAAAAGGGTATCCCTATCGCTGTTTTAGTAGGAATCAATATAAATGAGCAACCCAATAGAACATAAGCCAATATCCTTTGTTGCTTAATTTTGTTCGAATTCATTGAGCGAATAAAAATTTATATGTGAGTAAAATTTCATCTTCGTTTTAGATTAAAATGCAATACTAATAGATATTTAGATATTGTGATATTCAATTGATATTCAATACTTTAAAAGCATTTTACAATATCTAAATATCCATTAATTTCAACCATTTACTAACTTTGAAATATTGAAAATCAATCTCTGTTTTTCAACTTATCTACATATTTATACATGACTAAACAGAGAACGCCTACCGTAAAACACAAGCCCATTGCGTAAGTAGTATTAAAATCAGTGTCGCCATTCGACCTACGCGAAAACATGTAAATTCCACTTGCCACTAATCCAAATCCAAAGATTAAATAAAAAGTTTTTAACATAAAATAAAGTTTTTAATGATGTGAAACAAATTTGAAAACATCGGTAAGGTAATCAAAATATTTAGGATTAAAACCGCTGTTTTAACGATTAATGTGAGGTTTGAGGATTTGAAGATGCGAAGATATAAGGATGCGAAATTCAGATCCTCAAATCTTCAAATCTTCAAATCTTCTAAATATCCAATCAATTTTTGAGTAGCCAAAGCTCTGTGGCTTATTTGGCTTTTTATTGTTCCATCCATTTCAGCAAAAGTTCGGTTGTAACCACTTGGTTGAAAAATGGGATCATAGCCGAACCCCTCAGTACCAGATGGTTTCATAGCGATATTTCCTTCACAAACACCTTCAAAAATGTGTTTTTCACCATTTAAAATAAGGCAAATAACAGTCCTGAAACGAGCCGAACGATTTGTTGTATCTCCCATCTGTTTTAAAACCAAATCAATATTGGATTGAGAGTCGCGTGAGCCCGAATAATGTGCCGTGTGTACACCGGGCTTCCCCGCTAAAGCATCAATCTCCAAACCCGTATCTTCTGAAAAGCAATCCACATTATAATGCTCAAATAAATACTCCGCTTTTTCAATCGCATTTTCAAGGATCGTTTCGTGGGTTTCGGGCAACTCCGTTATATTCCCAATCGTATTCATCATGACTATTTCAAAGCCTTCAGTATGTCCCTCACCACGAGAATTCGGGGTCAGAGACCTCAGTATTTCATTGATTTCACGGACTTTATGGGCATTATTGGTAGCAAAAACTATTTTATTAATCATAATTCACTGTTTTAGTAATTGGTCTAAATAAACGATAATTTCTTCTCGCCTATTCATTTGAAATTTTATAAACATCTATATTTACTTTTTCCATCCAGATTTGGGGGTAAGCGACGACATTAAATCCATATTTTTCGTATAAAAAATGTGCATCTCGCGTGCCCAACATAAAACGGCGTAATTCTTTTATATCAGGATAAGACATAATATAATCCATTAAAATCCGCGAAAGCCCCTTGCCTTGGTGCGTTTCAAGTACAAAAACGTCGGCTAAGTAAGCAAAACTTTCCGAATCTGTTATCACACGAGCAAAACCGATTTGATTTTTATCTGAATCATACAACCCAAAGCAGAGCGCATTGTCTATTCGCTTCAAAATATTTTCAAAAGGAATATCCTTTGCCCAGTATGATTCTCTGAGAAAAGCGTGAATTAAAGTCGGATTCAAAAGTTTTTTATCAGTCGAAACAAAAAAATTACCCATTTTTTATAAAATATCTCTTATTGAAATTAAAACAGTTACTTGCTTGATAAAATATTTTCCTAAAAAGTTCAATAAACGTAAAACACATTGACTACCTTTATCGTACAAATATATAATATTAGAAAAAAGAGTGTCACAATTATTTAAACTGATTAAGGTATTTTTACAAAACTATGTTATTAGGGTATAATTGAATTTAAATAATAAAATTATCCGTAATAATTTGATAATCAATTCAGTAAATATATTATTAAACACCAATTGATAAAAGTCTATTAAATATTACCCTTTCAGAAATTTTTAAAATTTTATTTAAAAAGTAGGGAACTTTTTTGGCAGTTTATTTGTACTTATTGTATTGTCAGCGCATTTAGTATATTTTTCTGAAAAAGTCAACTATTTAACACTGCTCTGATGAAACTTTTTAAAAAAAATCGAGTTTTTACTTTTATAATCACAACTTTACTAAACCGAGTTTATTATGCGTCAGCTAAAAATCACTAACAAAATTACCAGCCGCGAGAGTTTAGCGCTGGACAAATACTTGAACGACATCGGAAAAATTTCTATGTTATCTGGAGATGAAGAAGCTGAATTAGCTCGCCGTATTCGTTTGGGTGATGAAAAGGCATTAGAACGCCTTACTGAAGCCAATTTGCGTTTTGTTGTTTCCGTAGCGAAGCAATATCAAAACCAAGGCTTGACTCTTTCTGACTTAATCAACGAAGGTAACGTTGGTTTGATGAAAGCTGCACGCCGTTTTGATGAAACTAAAGGCTTCAAATTCATATCTTATGCTGTTTGGTGGATTCGTCAATCAATTCTACAATCTATCGTTGAGCACAGCCGTATTGTGCGCTTACCTTTGAATAAAGTAGGTTCATACAACCGTGTCAATGAAGCGTTCATCTCATTTGTTCAAGAATTTGAGCGTGAGCCAAGCAACGAAGAATTAGGAGAATTACTTGAAATGACTCCGAAAGAAGTCGCTAATATGTTGCGCTCAAACACGCGCCACGTATCAATGGACTCACCTATCGGTGGCGAAGACAGCGATGCAACAATGTTGGACGTTTTCGTCAGTGGTGATGATCGGATGCCTGATACGCTGCTTCTCGAAGAATCCATGAAAGAAGAAGTAATGCAAGGTCTTTCAATCCTCTCTGAGCGCGAAAAAGAAGTCATTTCGGCATATTATGGCTTAAATGAATTCAAAGCATTGACTTTGGAAGAAATCGGTGAAGCATTTGGTTTGACACGCGAGCGTGTTCGTCAAATCAAAGAACGCGCAATTCGTCGCCTTCGCAAATCATACAATAGTACAGAAATGAAGTCATATCTCTAATATGATTTTTACAATATAAAAAAGCCGTTTCGATTTGTTCGAAGCGGCTTTTCTGTTTATTATGGATAACTCCAGTTCAGCTAAAAGTTATCTGTTTTAGAACTTTACAATTTCAATCCCACATAATTATGCGGTGAAAGTACCCTTAATTCCTCTTTAATATCTTCAGAAATATCGAGCGTTTCAATAAATTCAAGCATATCCATTTTAGTAATGCCTGTTTTACCCCGCGTCAACTGTTTGAGGGCTTCGTAAGGATGAGGATAATTTTCACGGCGTAAAATGGTTTGAATAGCCTCAGCCACCACTGCCCAATTAGCATCTAAATCATCATATATTTTTTGTTCATTCAAAAGCAATTTATCGAGGCCCCTCAGTAAAGACTTCAATGCAATCAATGAATGTGAAAAAGGCACACCCACATTCCGCAAAACAGTTGAATCCGTCAAATCCCGTTGAAGGCGTGAAATGGGTAATTTTTCAGCCAAATGCCCAAAAATAGCGTTGGCTATCCCGAAATTTCCTTCAGCATTTTCAAAATCAATCGGGTTGACTTTATGCGGCATAGCAGATGAACCCACCTCCCCCGCAATCGTTTTTTGCTTAAAATAATCCATCGAAATATACTGCCAAACGTCCCTACAAAGGTCCGTCAAAATCGTATTAATACGTGAAACAGCTTGAAAAAGAGCCGCCATAGAGTCATAATGCTCGATTTGAGTCGTATAAGTTAGCCGCTCCAAACCCAAATATTCTTTCACAAAATCATCGCCAAAGCTCATCCAATCTATATCCGGATAAGCAACCACATGAGCATTAAAATTGCCCGTAGCACCCCCGAATTTCGCTTTATGTGGCACTTGCTTGAGCATAAGCAATTGATTATCAATCCGTTCCACAAAAACATATATTTCCTTTCCTAAAGTCGTAGGGCTCGCAGGCTGACCATGCGTGCGTGCAAGCATAGGAATATCTTTCCAACTTTGAGCAAAGTCATAGAGTTGATAACGTACTTTTTCAAGTGCGGGCAAATACACCCGCTCCACAGCATTACGAATACTAAGGGGTATCGACGTATTGTTCACATCCTGCGAAGTCAAGCCAAAATGGATGAATTCTTTGTATTGTTCAATGCCCAATTCGTCAAATTTTTCACGTAAAAAATATTCAACTGCCTTGACATCATGGTTGGTCACTTTTTCAATTGCTTTGATGCGTTCAGCGTCACTCTCATCAAAATTTTCAAAAATTTTATCCAAAGCTTCAATTTTATCTTCTTCAAAATTTTTCAATTGAGGCAAAGGATAATTGGCTAAAGCTATAAAATATTGAATTTCGACGAATACTCGATACCGAATCAAGGCAAATTCAGAGAAATAATCCACAAAATCACTCGTTTGGCGTGCATAACGCCCATCAATTGGAGAAATCGCTTTTAACATTTATTGAGATGTTAGATGTTAGATGTTAGATGTTAGATGTTAGATGTTAGATATAGCGAATATTCAGAGAACTGGATATTTTTTTAAAAGAATCTGCAAATTTCATTTTAAAAAGTTAAAGCGTCAAAGAAATAGGCTCAAAATTTTAAATATTTCAGATTTCAAATTTCAAATCTCAAATTTGGAATATCCATTAAATTGCCTTAATTTCACATTCCATACTAAAGGAAAATAACTGTTACGTAAAAATATCCTAAATACTTTTCATTCATTCTTAAACAATCAATTTATGAGTCCTTTTTACATTCTTCTCGCTTTAGGTGTAGTTGTGTTTTTTATGACTTTTAAAACGGTCAATCAAGGTACAATTGCTGTAGTTACTGTGTTTGGTAAATATCAGCGTTTGCTTCGCCCAGGTTTAAATTTTTTAATACCTGTTATTGAACAGATTTTCAAGGTTGTGTCCATCCAAAATAAATCAATTGAAATTGAATTTCAAGCCATTACGCAAGACCAAGCCAATGTTCATTTCAAAACATTGATTCTATACGCCGTTATGGATGAAACCGAAGACAATATCAAAAAAGCAGCTTTTAAATTTGTGAATGAAGCCAATTTTATGCAATCTTTGATTCGCTCAGTGGAGGGCTCCATTCGTGGTTATGTGGCTTCGCAAAAACAATCTGAAATATTGAGTTTGCGCCGTGAAATCGTTCACGATGTAAAAGACCAATTAGACCACGTTTTAGTAGAATGGGGCTATCATTTGATTGATTTGCAACTGAATGACATTACTTTTGATGAAGAAATTACCCGTTCAATGGCTAAAGTAGTAGCTTCAAACAACCTTAAAGCAGCAGCTGAAAACGAAGGTCAAGCTCTTTTAATCACTAAAACAAAATCCGCCGAAGCGGAAGGTAATGCCATTAAAATATCTGCCGAAGCCGAAAAAATTGCGGCTCAACTGAGGGGTCAAGGTGTCGCCCTCTTCCGTCAAGAAGTGGCGCGGGGTATGGCAGAAGCAGCTAAAGAAATGGAAGATGCCAAGCTCGATTCATCTATTTTGATGTTCGCCATGTGGACAGAAGCCATTAAAAACTTCGCCACTGATGGAAAAGGCAATGTCATTTTCCTCGATGGCTCTACTGAGGGGATGCAAAAAACCATGAAAGAAATGATGGCTTTACAGAATATGGATAGGAAATAATTGTTGGTTATTGGTTATTAATTATTGGTTGCATACATCTTATTTGAACCAATAACCAATAACTATCAACCAACAACCATAAAGATGCCGCTTCAAAACCTCAACTTACGCCGTAAGCTCTACATGGAGTTTACGGCTTTTTTTTTGATAAACCTTATTTTTTCAATTGAATAAGGCATGAGAATTGCACTCAATACTTTTTAAATCTTATAAAAACGATTAAATCATCTAAAAACAATTCAAAATGCTTGGAATTTTTTTAATCTACTTTATTGGTAGAGCTTTTTACGATTTAGCCTTCAATTTTGACAAAAATCAATGGGGATTTGCGATTGCAGGTGTTGCTTCTTATTACATCGGTACTTTTCTCGGTGGAATGATAATAGGTACAATAATGGTTTTATCTTCTCCAGATGCACTTGATAATACTTCTGAAATTGCCTTGGGTTTCATGGCATTGCCTTTTGGAATACTTTCATGTTGGGGCTTTTACACGATGCTAAAAAAGAGATGGGAAAATAGAATAGTTATCCATACTGATTCAAATATTTTGGATCAAGATTTCGCCGATTAAAATACTTGAATTAAGACCAAATGTAAATCCTGTTAAAAGGGCAAATTGCCTTTTAACAGGATTTATTATTTAATTGATAATCGTTTTAATCTTAAAAAACCACCACTTTTCTATTTAAAAACTGCCCTTTTTCACTCCTAATATTTAATCAAAACACCTCTGTACTATACCCCTCAGTACAATACCGAACACAAAGTAAAAATGACTCAAAATTACCTATATTTGTGGCTCAAAATCAAATTTCAATTTTTAATATCCATCCATGCCTAATAATTCTCTTCAAAATAAGCTCGATGCCTTTGCCCGCTTGCTCAAAATTATGGACGAATTGCGTGAGCAATGCCCTTGGGATAGAAAACAAACCCTCGAAAGCCTGCGCAATTTGACCATTGAAGAAACTTACGAATTGGCTGATGCTATATTGGACAATGATTTAAAAGGCATTAAGGAAGAATTGGGCGATATTATGCTCCACATGGTTTTTTACGCTAAAATTGGTGATGAAAAAGGCAGTTTTGATATTGCAGATTCATTGAATGCAGTTTGTGAAAAGTTGATTTCAAGACATCCGCACATTTACGGCGATGTAAAGGTAAAAGATGAAGAGGAGGTAAAAGTCAATTGGGAAAAATTGAAACTTAAAGAAGGTAAAAAAAGTGTTTTGGAAGGTGTCCCCAAATCCCTTCCGGCTATGGTAAAAGCTTATAGAATGCAAGAGAAAACCGCTAAAGTGGGTTTTGAATGGGAAAACACCGAGCAAGTTTGGGAAAAAGTGGAAGAGGAAATTGCAGAACTCAAAGAAGCACTACCCCTCAGTATTGAGAAGCGTGAAGAGGAATTTGGGGATGTATTGTTTTCATTGGTCAATTATGCGCGTTTCATAAAAGTTGACCCTGAAACAGCGCTTGAAAAAGTGAACATCAAGTTCAAACGTCGTTTTGAATACATCGAAGCCCATGCCCCGAAGTCACTGGATGATATGACACTGGCTGAGATGGACGCACTTTGGAATGATGCTAAAAGGAAAGAAAGGGAAGGTTAAATGTTTTATTGTTGTATTGTTTACGCAAAATTATCACGTATAATTAGCAAAACAATACAACAATAAAACAATATCAAAGGTTTATCTTCTTCATAATCTTATTGAACAATTCAATTTCAACTGGATTCAACGTTTTAAGATGATCCGTGAGGGTATCATTTTTCAGTTTTATCTCTTTTAATAATTGTTGACCTTTTTCAGTTATATTGATAACAATGTTTCGCTTATCGAATTCTAAATGTTTTTTTGAAATAAAACCTTCATTGAGTAAACGTTCTGAAATACGGGTAACATCGCTCATTTTATCAGGCATCAATTCCCTGATTTTCATCATATTTACTGGATTAGGATGATTCAATTCCACGACATTTAAAAATTCGTACTGCTGAGCGGAGATTTTAAACTGTTTAAAAAATTTGTATCTCAAATGATTGAGATGCGCCGTATAGACTGTCATCAAGTCTTGAAGTTCTTTGTAATAAACTTCTATCTCGGCATCGTTGCCGATTAAAGTTTCTATCTGCATATTGTTTATTTGTTTAGGTAAAAAAAACTTTCCGAAGTTAATATATTATTTCATGCTTAATCAGATATTTAATGTCAATTTCTAAGATATAATCTTTTTTATAATTGTATTAATTGTTTCAACTTCCTCATCCGAAAGCTGATTGAACTCATAAATTTCATTGTATGGTTCATCCATTTTTTTCATCAAACTAAAGCCTGTTGGAGTTAATGAAACCTCTCTGACTCTTTTATCCTCGGCATTTACAACTTTTCTAACGTATCCCTCCTCTTCTAATCGACCTATCAAGCGGGTAATATCACTCATTTTATCAGGCATATTATCCCTTATCGTAATCACTGATTGCGAAATAGGGTGCGTCGCATAAATCATCCGCATTGCAACAAATTGCTGAGTGGTAATATTAAAATTTTTAGTCAAATTATTAGCTTGTTCATGTAAATGTTTCTCTAATAAAACCGCCAAATGTAAAAGTTTATGGCGTTCGCTTTTGTAATTATTGTTGGTATTGAATGTCATATTTTAATAGTTTATGTATTTTATGAACAATTTCGCAAGAAATCAAACAGCAAAATTAAAATATAAAACCAAAACATTAAACAAAATACAAAAACATAAGTTCAAAACTATGTATTTTATTTTTATTT
>JANPHO010000770.1:0-18097 GCA_031424515.1 Saprospiraceae bacterium | reverse complement strand
GCTAAGCGTTGGAAACCTATTTTGGATGCTTATGATGAATCGGGCGTGGATTTGTGTTATGAAATTCATCCGGGCGAAGACCTCCACGATGGCGTCACATTTGAGATGTTTTTAGCACAATTGAAGAACCATAAAAGAGCCAATATTTTGTACGATCCATCGCATTTTGTACTTCAACAATTAGATTACTTGCAATATATTGATTTTTACCATGAAAGAATTAAAATGTTTCATGTGAAAGATGCTGAGTTCAATCCTTCGGGTAGAGTAGGAGTTTACGGTGGTTACCAAGATTGGGCTAATCGTGCAGGTAGATTCCGTTCTTTGGGCGATGGACAGGTAGATTTTGCGGGTATTTTCTCAAAATTATCCCAATATGATTACGAAGGATGGGCAGTTTTGGAATGGGAATGCTGTATTAAATCACCTGAACAAGGTGCTGCTGAGGGCGCACCTTTTATTCAAGATCATATTATCAACGTGACTGAAAAGGCTTTTGATGATTTTGCGGGTGGAGCTGCGGACGAAAAATTGAATAAAAAGATATTAGGATTGTAAAGTTATGATTCTATATTGATGTGTCACAAAAACGACTATTCTGTTCGCAGAAATAGTCGTTTTTGCATTGTTGAAAATGGCACTTGGAATAGTTTTAGAATATAGTCAACTTAGTAATCTCATGAATTTTTCAATCACTAAAATCAAAACTACTATGCCTGATGTGGCCATCAAAGGAGTCGAAAATATGACTCTACAACAAATCCAAACAGAAGTTAATTCTGGCGCAAAATTCATTCTATTTCAGTATTGTATCTCTATTGGTATTATGACATTCCGTCGGTCGAGTGCCGTCTACTTGATTCGCGGGGGGGAATCCGTATTTCAAAAAGGCTTGAAATACACATTTACCACATTTTTTTTAGGATGGTGGGGTATTCCTTGGGGACTTATTTACACGCCTGCGGTGCTTTACGAAAACCTGTCGGGCGGGAAAGATGTTACAGAACCCGTAATGAGCCACTTCCAAGCGAGTATGAATGAACATCTTGATTTAGCTGAAGCGGCTTGATTTATTTAAAAAAATTTAATTTTAATATTAAAATTTCTAAAATAAATATGTTTTCATTTTATAAACTTCCCGAAAGTCATATCTTTCGGGAAGTTTTTTTTATGTAAAAATTTTTTAAAATGAAGAAGTTTAAAACAGCACTGCTATTAATCGGTTTTTTAATAGGAATAATCCCCTTAAATGCTCAAAAAATCACTCAAATACTGAGGGGTACGGTTACGGAAGCCGTTACTGGAAATCCAATACCCGAAGCCTCTATTTCCATAAATGATGATAAAATAACGACAACAACCAATTTGTCAGGACAATTTTTATTAGATAAAACACCCGTCGGGCGCTACCGAATGACGGTAAGTTCGGTAGGCTTTCAAACGATTGTTTTGACGGATGTTCTGGTGGAATCTGGTAAAGAGGCTATCGTAAACATCACATTGCGCACTTCCAATACTGGATTAGATACTTTTGTGGTAGTGGGACAATTGACGAATAATGAAAGGGTGAGTTATCCCTCCGTAGCTGTTATTGAAAAATTGCGTTTTCAATATCCTGCCACTTACGCCGACCCTGCTCGCTATGCTTCTTATGCAGCTGGCGTGGCAACTGACAATGACCAAGCCAATAATTTATCCATCCGAGGGGTGTCGCCGAATGCTTTGCAATGGTACATAGAAGGGGCTGAAATTGTGAATCCCAATCACCTCAGCAATGCGGGTACTTTGAGCGATAGAGCTTCTGTGAATGGTGGCGGCGTGATGATATTATCTGCCCAATTATTGGATAAAACGACCCTTTATCAAGGTGCAATGCCTACTCAATACAGCAATGCTTTGGCGGGGGCAATTGATATGCAACTGCGCAAAGGCAATGATGAGCGCCGGCAAAGTACCATTTCATTGAGTTTAATCGGTTTGGACGCCGCTACTGAGGGGTATTTCTCTAAAAAATCTAAAGCGTCTTATCTGGTCAATTATCGCTATGCGACGATTGGTTTATTGAGTAAATTGGGCGTGCCACTCGGCGATGAAGCGATAAATTATCAAGATGTGTCTTTTAATATGACTTTCCCAACTCGTAAAATGGGTGAATTCAGTGTTTTTGGCATTGGTGGAACGAGTGAAAACCTTTTTGAAGCTAAAAAATCGACTGAATGGAAAGTGGATAAAGACAGCCAAGACATTAGCTTTCATGGGCGCATGGGGGCATTGGGTGTGAAGCACAAAGTTTCTTTGGGTAAAAAGATGCAATTGAAATCCGTTTTTGTCGTCTCCGCTCTGGATAATGAGCGTGAGGCGGTGGGGTATAATCGCAATGCGCAACCGTCCGTTGTAGAAACGGTGAATAATAAAAACTCAAAATATTTTTTCAGAACGGAATTGGAGCGCAAAATGAGTCGAAATACTGAGGGGGCTATCGGTGTGGTCGTGAAAGAGGAATCAGTGACGAATAGCAATGTTTTGAAAAAATCATCCGTAACCACTACTGTATTGGCTAATGGCGCGGGGCTTTCGGTAATTCCTTACGCGGATATTTCGGGTAAAATAGGGGAGAAATGGGCATATAAAGTAGGCGCAAGAGGTGTTTATTTTGATTTTAACAGCCTTTTCTCATTAGAGCCTTCGGCGGCTTTGAATTATAAAACCACTAAAAACAGCTATATTCAATTGAGTTATAGCCGCCAAAGCCAGTTGATACAGCCACAGTTTTATTTTGCTAAAAATGAAAAAGGGAATTATATCAATAAAAACTTGGATTTCGTAAAATCCGACAACGTGAGTTTGAGTTTTAATAAAAGATTCCATAATGATGTTCGGGCTAACCTGGAGCTATTTTCACAGTCATATTATAATGTTTATTTTCAAAACATCAATAATCCCGCTATCATGGCAGTATCTTTATTGGATGATTTGAATACCCTGAACACTATTTCATCCGCTAAAGGAAATGCTCAAAGTGCGGGTGTTGCGCTTAGTTTGAATCAAAGCACTGAAAAAGGACTGTTTTGGCAATTGAACGGGGCCCTTTTTAATGCCCGTTTTAAAAATGATGCGGGTGTTGATAGGAGCTTGAGTTACAACAGCCGATACACAGCCAATGTTTTATTGGGTAAAGAATGGGTGCGTGGGGCTGAGCGCAACAAGTTTTTTGGCGTCAGTGGGCGGCTTGTACTGAGGGGGGGCTTCTGGACTTTGACGAATAATTCGTGGGCGCAAGTGAAGGATTATTTCAGAACGGATTTAAATATTTATTATAAAAAACACCATGCCAAATGGCAATCAACGATTCAGTTGGATATCCAGAATGTGACCAATCGTGAAAATGAATGGGCTGTAGTGTACGATAATTTGAAAGGTAAAAATGTGCCTAAATTACAATTGGGCATGATTCCGAATTTGACCTATAAAGTAGAATTTTAAAAAAATTTGAAATGAAAATATTAAATATCGTTTTGAGCATTTTATTCATCCTTTTTGCCCTTGTGCAATACAACGATCCTGACCCTTACATTTGGGCGCCGATTTATTTATTTGTGGCGGGCGTTTGTGGCGCGGCCGCTTTTAATCGCTATGATAATCGTGTGACTTTGGCGGGTACGATTGTTATCGGTATTTATGCCTTGTTTTATGTACCCGATTTTATTGATTGGGTTAAAATGGGCATGCCGAGTATCGTGGAGACCATGAAAGCCGAAAAACTTTATGTAGAACTGACGCGAGAGTTCGGCGGTTTGGTGGTATGTTTGGTGGTTTTATTATGGCAATTGAAAAAAGGGAAGAAGCTTACAACTTCAAATTAAAATTAAGGAAAACCTGTTGGCGAGGATTGGGGTAAAAAGCGATAATCTGATAATCGGTATTAAAGACATTGGTCACTTTTACGTTGGCATCCAAATAGATTTTTTTAATGGAAAAGGTTGTGCCAATGGTGGTGTTTCCGATTGTGAAAGGCTTTGTCCAACTGCTATTGTCAGTAGTTGAAAAGCGACGACTGGATGCAGACTGGTTGTATTGAAAATAGAGTTTTTTGTAGTGAATAGAAGCTGACGCATTGCCCGAATGAATGGGCGTGTACAAAAGCTGTTTGTCGTTTGCATCTGTGGCTTGTGCGAACTGATAATTGATATTAAAATGGCTTAAAATGTGGCTTTTCTGATAGGTCAGTTTATAAAAAGCTTCAAAACCCCTTGAAAAAACGGTGTTCAGATTCGAAGGTCGCCAAACACCTTCGCTATTAGGTGACCATTGAATCCAGTCTTTTGTTTTAATCATAAAACTCGTGAGGCTAATTTTTGAAAGAAAAACGCCTTGTTTTACCTTCAAATCCATACCCAATTCTCCACTGACGCCATTTTCGGCTTTTAAATCGGGATTGCCCAATCGTGCCCAATATAAATCATTGAGTGCGGGTAAGTTATAGTTTCGTGAAACCGACCCCCTCAGTATCCAAGCCGTTTTTGGGGTTTGAATAGTGTTAATATGAGCATTTATTTCTCTTTGAAATCCCAAACTGCACGTGAACGGAATCAAGCGATTATCCACCAATTCCTGTCTTGCCGCGAAGCTAAAATCCGTTTTAAAAAGATTAAAATTGAAGGCTGAAAAGGCTGCAACGCGTTGACGCTGATACTGTTTTTCGAAATTATTGGTAACGGCGGTATTGTTAGTCCAGTTCATACCCACCCGAAGAGCGGCTTTTTTAGACCATTCTATATTGTGTTCCACTTCGCCAATCGTGGTTTTGACTCTATTGCGGCTACTGTCAACGACATTGCTTCTATAGAGATTATCCTCATCAAAATAAGCAACACGTGCTTTTGTAACGCTGTTTTTCTGAAAAAAAGACCATTCGGCAGCTATTCGGCTGTGTGCATCGTCCAAATGGGCTTTATCGTTTTGGGCGGTCATTGTTGGGGCGATTCGCCTATCGTTGCGGCTTTCCCATGCGTTTACTTTTAAAAAGTGGTTTTTACCGATGTTAAAAAAGAAACTGCCCGTGAGATTGAATTTTTCAAAAGCCGCATTTTCGATGTATTTCAGTGGTTGTCCTATTTCAGCCGTATTTTTATAGATAAACATGTTTTTGGAGGCTTGGTGCGAGAGCCTAAAAGAAGCGGCTACTTTTTCGTTGCCCGTAGAAACTTTTAAACTTTGACCTAATAAGCCATAACTTCCGCTTAAAAGCCCGATTTCGCTGTGAAAGCCTTTTTTATCCTGTATATCATTGTCCAAATAAATCGCTCCGCCGATGGCTCCGCTGCCATAAATAGCCGAACCTCCACCAAACTTCACGCCGATTCGCTCGAAAGCTCCCGTTTCACTGAGGGGTAAATCCACCAAACCGTTTAAGGCATTTTGAATATTAAAACCGTTCCAGATAATGGCAGTATGGCTGCTGCCGGTGCCACGCGAAGAAACGGTTGCCAAACCTGTTCCATAGGCTTTTATACTGAGGGGGGTATTATTTTGGAAGAAATCAGATAGATTACTATTTTTAAAAATGCGTAACGTAGCGGAATCGAAATCCTGTTTGTTTTGGCCAATGGTAAAATGGTTGAGCCTTTGGGACGATATTTCGATGTGCGGAAGGATTTTTACACTATCAGACTGAGCAAATAGGGCAAATGGGCATAGGATAATAAGGTGTATCAGAAATTTCATGGTGCAAATATAAGTAGAGGAAAACCGCAAAATTTGTTAAAGTTTACCAAGAGGGGGGATTTTTAGCAAAATATGTCAATGTGTTGTTATTTAAAATTTACCTAAATTTTACATTGAAATGTTAGTGTCAGTACAACACAAAGGGTTAAAAGTGGAAAAAATATATTGAAAAAGGGGCAGGAGGCAATTTATTTTACGAATATTTAGATAATTCTAATTTGAATTTAAATATTGCGATATGAAAAATTATTAAAAGAAAATTTTGTGAATAAAATTAATTTCGTAACATTGCGTAACAATCAGCTTTTCAAGCAAGCAGCTATTTGAAACTTTTAGCGTTATGTCCTAAGGGTTTTTATTTTCAAAACTTGCATTAATTGTCAAGGTGACACATAAAGTTTGAGCTTTTTTATCTTTTTAATACGGTCATTTTCGAAAGACAAAACCTAAAAGATAATCAACTATATTGATTGGTTTTTTTATTTTAATGCTCATTCATTAACAAACTCTTATTTATTTAACATGGTAACTAAACTTAACTCACTAGGACGTTCATTTGTACTTCTTATATGCCTTTTTATGGGTGTATCTGCAATGGCGCAAGATCGTGTAGTGACAGGAAAAATCTCTGGTGGTGACGAGCCATTAGTAGGCGCAAGTGTTGTCTTAAAAGGGACAACTAAAGGTACTTTGACAGACATTGATGGAAACTTCTCTGTGTCAGCACCTGAAAACTCAATCTTGGTTGTTTCTTTTGTGGGGTATGCTACACAAGAAATAGCTGTGGGTACTCAAACAGTTATTAATGTAACACTTACATCTTCTACATTAGATGAGGTGGTTGTTACGGGTTATTCTGTTGACAAAAGACGCCAATCTACAGGAGCGGTTTCAATTGTTAGAACAAAAGACCTTACGACTGTACCTTCTGCAAGTGTTGACCAACAGCTCCAAGGTAGAGTTTCTGGTTTGACAGTAGTAACAACCAGCCAGCCTGGTTCTGGAAGTCAGATTCGTATTCGTGGTTTTGGTGCATTCGGTGGTAACGAGCCTTTAATTATCGTTGATGGTTATCCAGTAGGTAGTGCCAATTTCTTAAATCCAGAGGATATTGAAACGACGACAGTATTGAAAGATGCTTCTGCCGCTTCAATTTATGGTGCGAGAGCTGCGAATGGTGTAATTGTCTATACCACTAAAAGAGGTAAAAAAGGTGCTAAAAAATTAAATGTCACTTATGATGGCATCTATGGTGCAACGGATCCGGGCAAAGGTCAAAAAATGATGAACCCACAAGACCAAGCTACTTGGACTTGGACAGCGCTTAAAAACTCAGGCTCACCACTTTCTCATCCCCAGTATGGTTCGGGTTCAACTCCAGTCATTCCAGATTACCTTAAAGTGGGTAGCAGAAGCGGTGTTATTGGTTCAGTGGATTTAGCTGCTGAAAAATTAAAGTACAACATCACAGGACCTTCTACAGGCGATTTTTACCAAGTAATCAAAGCTAACAAAGAAGGAACCGACTGGTATAAAGAATTGACTCAAACAGGTACAATTCAAAGACATACTTTAGGTTTTGAGGGTGGTGGCGATGCTTCACGTTTTTATGTGGGCATGTCGCTTCAAGATCAACAAGGTATTTTGCCAAGTCAAAGAGCAAAACGTTATGGATTGCGTGTTAATACTGAGTTCGATGTTAATAAAAATATTAGAATCGGCGAAAATATTCAGATGACCTACCTCCAAATATTAGGTCGTGATGGTGGTAATGACGGTTTAGGTTCTTCACAAAATGAAAATGATATTTTAGGAGCTTTCAGGTCACCTACTATCATTCCAGTTTATGACGAGTTTGGCGGCTTTGCAGGAACAACGGCTATTGGTTTTGGTCAAGGCTCAAACCCTGTTGCCAACCAAAAGGGTGGAAAGTTAAACAAAAACTTTAATGGTTTGATTTCTGGTAACTTTTATATTGAAGTTGATCCTATCAAGGATTTGACTTTCCGTTCATCGATTGGTGGCAATTATGTTAATTTTTATGGTTGGGGATATGGTCGCCCTATATATGAAACTTTAGAGAATAAAAGCACCACATGGTCATATAATGAAGGTGGTGGATTTAGATTAGGTTGGACTTTAACTAATACACTTTCTTACAAGAAACAGTTTGGTATTCATGGCGCGGAGTTATTAGTAGGTCAAGAAGCTCTTAATACGGGCTTTGGTAAAAATATTAATGCAAGTGGCCGTAATCCTTTCTCTGGAGATCAGAACTATATCACAATATCTACATTGGATATTAGAAATCCTCCTTCAAGTAGTTTAGATAAAGGTATCGCATTTAATTCTTATTTTGGTAGAGCTATTTATAATCTTAACGATAAGTATATCCTTACAGGTGTTGTAAGACGTGACGGTTCGTCTCGATTTGGTGCGAATTCAAGATATGGCGTATTCCCTGCGGTATCTGCGGCATGGAGACTATCGAGTGAATCATTTATGAAATCACTTACTTGGATTACAGATTTAAAAGTAAGGGGTGGATATGGTACAATGGGTAACTCAAATAACGTTGACCCAAATAACCAATTTGACCTTTATGCTTCCAGTGTATCTAACTCTGCTTATGATATCAACGGTACAAATGCTGGGGTAGTCAATGGTTTCAGACAATCAAGAATTGGTAATCCTAACGCAAAATGGGAAACCAGTGTCACTAAAAACATTGGTTTTGATGGTACTTTCGCTAAAGGTAAATTAGATATCATCTTTGATTTGTGGCAGAAAGATACAAGAGACTTGTTGTACAGATTACCTATCACCCAAACAGCGGGTGGTGCTACTGCACCTTCTGTTAATGTTGGTACTATGGTGAACAAAGGTGTTGATATTCAAGTTATTAATAGAGGTAAAATCACAAGCGATCTTGGATACGAATTAAATGTTACGGGTAGTATCCTTAAAAATGAAATTACTGAAATCGGGGGTGGCTTGACTTACTTACAGGATGTTGACCCAGGATTTAGAGGTGTTAACCCTATTCGTAATCAATTAGGTTATTCATTATCTTCTTTCTATGGTTATAAAGTACTTGGTTTATTCCAGAATGCAGACGAAATTGCAAAAGCTCCTACACAAGCAGGTTCTGGTGTAGGTCGTTTCAAATATGCAGATTTAAATGGAAGAGGTACTGATGGCAAATTAACTGGTAAGCCGGATGGTAAAATAGATGCAGACGACAGAACATACCTCGGTAGCCCAGTTCCTAAATTTACGGGTGGATTGAATTTTGGACTTACTTACAAAGGCTTTGACTTAAATATGTACATGTACACATCAATTGGTAATAAAATCTTTAATATCTCTAAAAGATTCACAGATTTTTATCCATTGTTTGCGGGTTCTGCTATATCTGAGCGCGTAAAAGATACATGGTCTCCTACAAATACGGGTGCAAAAGCACCGATTTTTGAGGCAAATGATGGTTTCAGTACAGGTTCTCAATCAAGTGATTTTTATGTTGAAGATGGTTCATATTTTAGATTCCAAAATTTATCAATTGGCTATAATCTTCCATCAACAGTTACTAACAAAATTAAATTAGGCAGAGTACGTGTAAGTGCTTCAGTTAATAACTTATTGACAATCACAAAATATGGTGGCCTTGACCCTCAAGTAGCGGGAGCTGCGGATACTAACTTTGGCGTTGACTTAGGTAACTTCCCAACTACTCGTCAATTCACTTTAGGTTTAAATGTTGGATTCTAATCAAAAAAAAACGTTAAAATACTGAGGGGGAGTTTTCAAACGGATAATTTTAAATAAAATTAAAAACTCATTGGAAGCCCTCTCTCATAATTTTGCGTAATTAAAAATATTGACTATAAATCATAAATTTAAATAAAATTAAAAAATGAAAAAGGTAAAAATATTTATTTCTTGCTTCGCCCTCCTTTTTGGGGCAGTTGCTTGTAAAGATACCTTCTTAGAAGTGCCAGCAACAGGCTCTCTCTCGCAGGCACAATTAACAGGTCAAGCTGGTTTAGAAGGAGCTTTAATCTCCGCTTATGCTCAATTGAGTGGTTTGAGTGCTTATGAAGGAGGACCATCTAACTGGGTTTGGGGCAGTATTAGAGGTGGTGATGCCAATAAAGGAACCGACCCTGGTGACTTTTCAGACATCAATCCTATTCAAAGATTTGAATACAACCCGTCACTTCCTTTCATTGGTGGTGCCTATAGAGTACATTTTGATGGCGTTGCAAGGGCGAATGCAGCTTTAGCTTTATTAGCAAAAGCAGATGCGTCTGTCAAAGCAGAAAATATTGCCATCATGAAAGCTGAAGCACGTTTCTTGAGAGGACATTTCTATTTTCAATTGAAGCGTAATTTCAACAATGTTCCTTATGTTGATGAAACTTTAAATGTCTCTAATGGCATTGAAAAAGTTAAAAACGATCAAGAATTATGGCCTAAAATCGAAGCCGACTTTAAAGCTGCTTTCGATGCTTTACCAGGTACAGCTTCTGCGGCTGGTCGTGCTAATAAATGGGCAGCAGCATGTTATTTGGCTAAAACGTATATGTTCCAAAAGAAGTTTACGGAAGCTAAAGCGTTATTTGATAACATCATAGCTAACGGTACAACAGCTAATGGCAAAAAATATGCTTTATTGCCTAATTATTCTGCTTTGTATAGAAGTGCTAATGACAATAATGCAGAGTCAGTATTTGCGGTTCAAGCGACTGTAAAATCAGGTGATGGTAATAACGCCAATGGCGATTTGCAATTGAACTTTATCCAAGGTCTTGACCCGGGTGGTTGTTGTGGATTTTTCCAACCTACTTTTGAATTTGTCAATTCATTCCGTACAGATGCGCTGGGTCTTCCATTACTTGATGGCTCTTACAATGACGCAGGCAAAGCTATTAAAAACGATATGGGTATTAAATTTGATGCGCCATTTACGCCTGATGCAGGAAATGTAGATCCACGTTTGGATCATACAGTAGGTCGTAGAGGTATTCCATTTATGGATTGGGGTACTTTCGGTGGTTCCAATTGGATTCGTAATCAACCGAACGCGGGCCCATATACTACAAAAAAATATATGTTTACCAAGGCAGAAAAAGCTGCAGGTATGACTGAAACAGGTGGCTGGGGACATCAAACTTACAACGCTTATAATGTAACTATCATCAGATTCGCAGATGTACTATTAATGGCTGCTGAAGCTGAAATTGAGGTAGGTAGTTTGACAAAAGCTTTAGAATATACCAATATGGTAAGAGCAAGAGCTGCTAATACAGCTGATTATGTACAAGATGGTGGTAAACCTGCTGCCAATTACAAAATCATTCCTTACCCAGCAACAACATTCGCTACTAAAGAATCAGCAAGAACTGCGGTTCGTTTTGAGAGAAGATTGGAGTTAGGCATGGAAGGCTACCGCTTTTATGACTTAGTCCGTTGGGGAGAAGATGTAGCAGCTATTAACAAATACCTAAAATACGACCAAGTATTATTACCAGGTGCATTTGGTGGTGCGACTTATTTAGCTAAGCATGCTATCTTGCCAATTCCACAGTCTCAAATTGACTTAATTGGTGCTGATATCTTGAAGCAAAATCCAGGGTATTAATATTTTTAGTAAAAATACTGAGGGGTAGCTTAATCCCCTAAATATATCAGGCGAACAAAAGATGTTATCAAACATACTTTTGTTCGCCTTTTTTATTATAACTCTTCTAAAGGGTCGCTTTCTCCATTTCCTTTCTTACTTTTTCTTACTCCAATAGCTTTATGAGGGGAGATAAAATGATAAAAAACTTGTACAGAAAAATTATAAGGGTTTAAATAGGGCAGATTCTTATTGCTCTGTGGAACAGACGGGGACTGGAATAGTGCGACAGGCTCACTTTTATCATATATTCGCCGCAAAGAACTGGTATGCCGAATCATTAAACCCAACTGAGGGGTAAACTGCCATGCTACCCCTAAAATGAGGCTCACATCATCTTTTCTAAGACCCTTTAAAATCTGTTGTTCATAATCTGTATTCCGAAAAGAGCCTTTTCGCATATCAACGTTCGATTGTAAAAGTTTTCCATACGATACCCCAAATTTCAAGGTCTGAATATAGTATAACTTGGATCGATGTGGATACCCATGAAAGTTGAACAAGGCAGCTACATCAGCATATTTTAAATCAATACGGGTTCTATAAAGTTCGTTTGGGCTATTAATTAGTGAAGCGGGCTGAGCACCCCGCGGATTATAAAATGTCTCAAGACTAATATCAAAATCGGGTCTAAAAACATACGCGCTGCTTAGTCCTACACATATATCTTTTTTACGGTAGCCTTGTTGTGCATCACCATCGATTTGAGATAAATTAATACCTCCAATTACCGTTGCTCTGAAACGACTTTGTGCATACCCCCCCTCAGTATTTAATGCTAAAAAAAGACTCAAAAGGCAGATTGTTTTTTTCATAAGTCCGGATTTTTGATTAAATTGCATTGAAAATACATCTTTTTCACTAAATATACAACTCTATGAAATCTTTTTTTATAACGCTGGTTTTTACTATGATTTTCAGTAAATTGAGTAGCCAAGCGACTTTCTATGAAAGTGCATTCGGTAACATGGGTCGTATCTATAATGTCACCAATTATGATATATTAGGCACAGAAACCAAAGGCTCTCGTTATTTTAATGATGAAACCTTTGTAAAAGGCGAGTTAAAAACGCCGGATAGTCTTTATCAAAAAGATATATTATTTCGCTACGACCAAATTGATAGAACCCTTCAAATCAAGTTGCCGAATGGCAAGGAGGGAGCATTAGACCCACGTAATATTGTTTATTTTAAGTTATTTATCGAGGATAAACCCTTTCTCTTTGAACGTACGCAGATTGCCTATAAAAGAGAACAGGATATTTTACAAGTAATATATAGTAGCCCGACGATGCGTCTTTTGCGAGATGCACGTAAGAAAAAAAGGAAAGTTACTGATACTGACCTCTATACCTCTGCACCAAAGGCACATTATATAGTATATGAAAATGATTATCGTTACTATTTGGTTTTTGGTGATATGGCTAAATTAGACCCAGTCAATATTTCAAAAATGTCTTTTGCTAATCTTATTCCGTCAAAAGCGGCTTTTATCAGCCAATTGTTTGATAAAAAAGAATTTAGAACCGATCTTACTGTAACTAAATTGAAAGAACTTATAGGGTTATTAGACCAAGAGATGCAGCGAAAAGGTGAAACAAAACCCGATAATTAATTTAAAATACTAAAGAGGGCATTGACAGTACCCCTCAGTAAAAGAGTAATAAATTTCATTAAAACAGCCCTAAAAAAGTCTTTGTTCTCAATGTACAAAGGCTTTTTTACTATAAAATTTACTTTTTTCTCTATCTTTACCACTATGAAACAATTATTCACCATACTATCGTTTTTACTACTTTTTTCAGCTTGTGGAAAAGAAAAAACCCTTTTCGTTGCGCTTGATAGTGCTAAAACCCACGTAGATTTTAACAATCAAATAACTGAAAATGATACCCTTAATATCCTAAATACAGAATTTATCTATAATGGTGGTGGTGTAGCTATAGGAGATTTGAATGGTGATGGGCTGCCTGATATTTTTTTTACGGGCAATCAAGTACAGAACAAACTGTATCTCAATAAAGGAAATCTGACTTTTGAAGATATAACTAAAAAAGCCAACGTTGAAAAGCAAAACAATGAGTGGTCGGCGGGAATTAACCTTATTGATATTAACCAAGATGGCAAGTTGGATATTTATGTCTGCAATACTTTTTTAAATAATCCCGAAAAAAGAAAAAATTTACTTTACATAAATGAAGGTAATATTGCAAATCCCGATAAAAGCGGGACTGAGGGGGGATATCCAACTTTTAAAGAATCTGCCGAAGTGTACGGAATAGCAGACACAACCCATTCCGCTAATGCACAGTTTTTTGATTATGATAATGATGGCGATTTAGATCTTTTTATTGCTGTCAATTATATGGATACGCGATATCCCAATCAATATTTTCCCAAAACTCAAGATGGTTCTTCAATTAACAGGGATAGATTGTATCGCAATGATTGGGATGCAGCCAAAGGGCATCCTGTTTTTACAGACGTTTCCCTAAAAGCAGGTATTAAATGGGATGGATATAGCCATAGCTCTTTGATAGCGGATTTTAATGAAGATGGCTGGCAGGATATTTACGTCGCCAACGATTATGTCACAAATGATTTGATTTATATCAATCAAAAAAATGGGACTTTTAAAAATGAAGTTGCTCAGATTTTTAAACATCAGGCGTCATCTGCAATGGGAAGCGATGTGGCTGATATAGATAATGATGGCAGACTTGATTTTTTTACAACTGAAATGTTGCCTTACCACAACAAACGCAAAAAGCTCTTTATAAACGCAAATAACTATACGACTTATATCAATAACGAATCCTTCGGCTATGAGTATCAATATACTCGAAACATATTGCAATTGAATAGAGGTTTAAATCCTGAAACGGGCATGCCGACATTCAGTGATGTATCGTTCATGGGTAACGTGCAAGAGACTGAATGGAGCTGGACGCCACTCATGGCAGATTTTGACAATGATGGTAAAAGAGATATTTTCGTCTCAAATGGCTTCCCAAGAGATGTAACTGACCATGATTTTGGTGCTTTTCGCAGCGGTGTGAGCAATCTAATGTCTGAAATAGAATTGCAAAAGATGATTCCTCAAATAAAAGTACCCAAATTCGCTTTTAAAAACGAAGGTAATTTGATATTTAAAGATTGCTCAAAAGAGTGGGGGGTGGATATTTCAGCTTTTTCAAATGGTGCAGCTTATGCTGATTTGGATAATGACGGTGACCTCGACCTTGTGGTGAATAATATTGATGATAAGGCTTTTGTTTTTCAAAATACTGTGAACGACGTAAAAGATAAAAAGCCGAATTTTATTAGGTTAAAAATAGAAGGTGATAAAAATAATCCTGATGCCATCGGTACTAAAGTTACGGCTTTTTTTAATGGCGAAAAGCAAGCGGCTCAAGTGGAATCAGCAAGAGGCTATATTTCAAGTTCTGAAAAAATCATTCACTTCGGATTAGGCACATGTTCAAAAGTGGATTCAGTAGTGATTGAATGGACTAAGGGTGGTAAAACGCTTTTAACGGACTTGAAAATCAATGAAACAAATACCATTCGATATGATGCTGCAAAAACAACGACCCCTCTCCGAGAAATCGGGACTGGTCAGTATTTTAAAGAATTAAGTGCTTTTGAAGATATTGACCCAAAGGTTTTGGGATTGGATTACCTGCATAAAGAAGAAGATTATATTGATTTTAATGTTCAAAAAACGCTACCGCATAAATTTTCGCAATATGGACCCAGCGTGGCGGTGGGTGATGTGAATGGTGATAGTTTGGATGATATTTATGTAGGCGGAAGTGCTAAAAATGAAGGTACGTGGTTCACTCAAACGGCAGCGGGGAAGTTCGTTAAAAAGTCTATTTCATATAAAAAAGACCCAACTAAAAGCGAAGAAGAACTCGGAACGCTGCTTTTTGATGCTGATAATGATGGGGATAATGACTTGTATATCGTCAGAGGCAGTTATCAATATGACGTAAATTCACCTTTTTATCAAGATGTTTTGTGCATCAACGATGGAAAAGGAAATTTTAAAATTGCTGAAAGTGCTTTGCCTGCAGAAATGTCATGCGGGCAAGCCGTAAAAGCGGTGGATTACGATGGTGACGGTGATTTAGATTTGTTCGTCGGGGGGCGTGTTTTACCGAAATCGTATCCAAAAACTGACCGCAGTTTTATCTTGCGCAACGATTCCAAAGAGAAAGATAAACCAGTTTTTACAGATGTAACCAAGCAAATTTGTCCTGAATTGGAATATATTGGCTTAGTGAGTGATGCCCTTTTTACGGATTTTGACAATGATAATCAGCCCGATTTAGTCATAGCGGGAGAGTGGATGCCTTTGACTTTTTTTAAAAATGAAAAAGGTATATTTAAAAACGTCACGAATCAAACAGGTATTGCTGATAAATTGGGTTGGTGGACGAGTTTGACAGCAGCTGATTTTGACAATGATGGTGATATAGATTATGTGGCGGGGAATTTTGGGCAAAACACATATTTCAAGTGCACGAGCAATGAACCCCTCAGTATTTACGCCAAAGATTTTGATAATAATGGCTTATATGACCCTTTTATTTCCTGTTATTGGAATGATACGCTGGGCCGAAAACAAGAGTATTTTTATCATACCCGCGATGATATGATAAAGCAATTGGTCTTAATTCGTCGTAAATTTCAAACTTATGGTGCATTTGGAGCGGCGACAGTGAAAGACGTTTTTACAGCGGAGGAACTCAAAGGGGCTCAAATTTTAAAAGCCAATTGGATGTCCACGAGTTATATTGAAAATACGGGAGGCGGTCATTTTAAAATATCTGCTTTGCCTGCGTCTGCACAATTAGCGCCTATTTATGGCATGTTGCCTTTTGATTTTGACCAAGATGGGCTTTTAGATTTGATAATGGTCGGTAATGATTACGGCATGGAGCTTTTACAAGGTCGAGCCGATGCGTTCAATGGTTTGGTTTTAAAAAATATGGGACAAAACCAGTTTAAAGCTGTTGAAATGAATGAAAGTGGATTTTATGTTCCGAATGATGCACGAGCTTTATCCTCCGTTTTTTTACCGAAACAAAATAAAGAATTGATAATAGCGACTCAAAATAAAGGCATTTTAAAGATTTTCTCTTCTAAAAAAGCAAATTTGAAGTATTTTGTTCCGAATTCATCGGAGGTGAAAGCTAAAATTGTCTTTAAAAATGGTCAGACTCAGTTAAAAGAATTTATTCGAGGCAATGGCTTTTTATCGCAACACCCCCTCAGTATTTTGACTAATTCTAACGTTTTAAGAATCGAATTTATGGATAATAAGGGTGTTGTTTCTCGAAAAATTTTATTGGAATAAGTTTTAAGCTTGATATATATGAGATTAACTATAAAATGCCTTTGGTTAAGCATATTGAGCGGTTGCTTATGGGCTTGCACCTCATCCAATAAAATGGAGCAAAATTTCACGGCAAAGCCTACCAACCTCTCGGGCAAAGAACTTGCGGAAATATATTGTGCCAATTGCCACCTCAAACCAGAGCCTGAGTTGTTGGATAAAATGACTTGGGAAAAGGGTATTTTGCCCGAAATGTCGTATTATTTGGGGATGAAATCGGTAGCCGAGAAGATGTTTAATATGAACCCAGAGGATATTCAAGCTGTAGCACAATCGGGTTTATATCCTAATAATCCCCTTTTAACCGAAGAAGATTGGCAGAAATTAAAGGATTATTATACCTCAAATGCTCCTGAAAAACCTTTGCTTCAGGCTGCCAAACAAGCCATTAAAAACAGTTTACCTTTTTTTGAAGTGAAGGAAGCTGTCAGTTCTGAAAGTCGTTTGCCTTTAATCAGTATGGTAAAAATTGATACATTGAATCATCAATTAATGGTATCACGGAGAGATAAAAACTTGATTGAAATATATGATAAAAGTCTAAAACGAGTGGATTCTTTCAAAATTGAAAGCCCTGTTTCGGATATGATACTGAGGGAGGGAGATAAATATTTTGTTGAAATGGGTATCATGGATCCAAATGATGCTCAAAAAGGAAAATTGAAGAAAATCAATGCTCAAAATCAAGTATCTATTATTATTGATTCGTTGAGGCGACCTGTGAATTTGAAATTAGTGGATATGAATGAGGATGGCGTTGAGGATTTTCTCATTTGTAATTATGGGAATACATTGGGTAATTTGACTTGGTACGATGGTACAACGCATCAAGAACACCTGTTATCGAGTTTCCCAGGTGCGCGTATGACGCTTTTAAAAGACATGAATAGTGATGGTAAAATGGATATTGTCGCTCTATTTTGTCAAGCGCGGGAGCATATTTCCATTTTTTATAATCAAGGTAAAGGCGAATTTCAAGAGGAAGAAGTCATGGTTTTTTCATCCGTTTATGGCTCAAGTTCGATTGATTTGGCAGATATGAATGGGGATGGCAAGTTGGATATTCTCTACACGAATGGCGACAATGCGGATTATTCTATGATTTTGAAAAGCTATCATGGTTTACGTATTTTTAATAATGATGGTCAAAATAAGTTTAAAGAGAGCTATTTTTACCCAATTTATGGGGCGGGAGAGGTATTAGCCCGTGATTTTGACGGCGATGGTGATGTGGATTTGGCAACAATTGCTTTTTTCCCAGATACACAAAATAAGCCCAATGAAGG